>CAZWOL010000019.1:0-48145 GCA_964635325.1 uncultured Pseudobdellovibrionaceae bacterium | reverse complement strand
ATTAAAGTACGTAGAGTTTTTTGCATCGCTGATGGAGTTGTTGTATCTCGAATATCTCCAGGAATTAATGAGTTCAAATCAGATTCCCAGCGATTAAGTCGAAATTCATTGTCACCAATAGATCTTGCAAATTTGTTAATTTCTTCAAGGCCACCAAGCTCTTTGAGTAGCAAATTGGCAGCTGGATTGTCGGAATATTGGAGAGTGGCAGCACATAGTTCAGATACAGTCATGCTATTTCCAATCCGTTTACTCGTGATGGGTGACCACCCAGAAGTTTGAACGACTTCCTTGTCAATTGTAATGCTTTTGTTTAGAAGATCTTCTCTGTTAGTGGATTTATTTAGGATGGCAGCTGCAAGGACTGCTTTGAATGTGCTGCAAAACGGAAATCTTTCGTCAGAGCGAAAATGGAAGTGTCTCAAATTTCCAGTATCAAAAGCAGATAAACCAATGCGACCTCCTGATGATACTTCTAGGCTTTCTAATCTTTTTTCCCATGGTGTGTCCTGTCCGAGCGAGGGTGACACAAAAGCAGGTTTAAAATTAAAAGAGGAGCACCTCGAAGATTTGTAGGTGCTCCTGGTGGGACTAATCCTTCAACACCCAATCAGGATTTTTTGTGAGAAGAGCGCCAGCCATTACCTTTGCTAGATAGTTTGGATCCCCACAAAAACCAGATCGAATGAGTTCCCAAGGATTACGACTGTGTATCTTATCAATCCCCTCTTGTATGCGGGATTCTCCTGCATTGTAAGCTAGGATTGCAAGGCGCCAGTCTTGAAACCTTAGTTGTAAGGAGGCAAGAAGTCGTGCAGCTGCGTCAGTAGAACGACTAATGTCTAAGCGCTCATCAATAGTTTCATCCACCCTCAATCCAAAGTTGCGCGCTGTCTGAGGAATAAACTGCCACATCCCCGCAGAGTGTGGAGCGTTGATGTTTTCAGGCAAGTTCTGAAATCCTGATTCGACCAATGCGATAGCTTCCAATTCTGCTGGCACCTTGCTGATAAGTTGTTGTGCAAAGGTTTCTCTATAGAGTGCTCGACGTTCCAATGAAGTACGAATGAGTTGACGACCATCTTCAGTGCCGACGAATATGTTCAGTTCGTTCAAGATTTCTGAATTTACTTCAAGGGGAAATTCACTCGTCGTATGTTCACTGATGATAGTCTGCACTTCGTGTAAAGTAATGTCATTGCGTTGTGTTAAGCGCTCCGTAGCGAATGCCAAAGTTGTAAGCATGCTTGCAGTGAGTATCATTATTGTTCCAAAACTTAGAGGGTTGGATTTGACTTGAGTTCGTAACATCATTTCAATTCTCCTTTTTAGTTTTTTGCAGGAAGAACCTGTGGTCATGCCTGTGGTACCGACAAGCATACGTTGGTTTTTTACTGCAGATTGCGCTGCCTTAAAGAGACAACGGGAGTAAGCGTTGATGGAAACATCTGCCCGTCCGAGCAAAGCTTCATCACACGCGAGTTCCTGTACTTCAGATATGCGGTGGACAAGAAAATGCACACCGGGATGCCAAAAGTATAAAGCTTGGAGGGTTTTCCAAACATAAACCCACATAGTATCATTTTGCCGATGATGTTGGAGTTCGTGACGAACAGACAGAGTAAAGAGTTCGGAGTCGTTACAAAAACTTTCTGGTACAAATACGTATGCGGTACGAAAGCTGTGGAATGCAAATGCTACTCCGCTTCCCTCAAAAGCTAGAACGCACACCTGACCAATGCGACGCAGGGGTGTGGCTTTTTGGAGAAAATTTTGTATATGTTGCAAGTCTCGATAGTATGTCCAAAATTGGAAAGCAAAACCGATCCATAGAATGACACAAAGAAAATGCCCCCAATTCATAATAAAATTTGCAGTTATTGCAGACTGAATTGCTGAGCTTGCGGGAATTAGAAATCTAGAATTTGGTGCAAACGAGTTAGCGGTGAAACTGTGACCAGATGAAATCAATAGTTTTGGTGATGGGCTTAATTTGACAAGCAAAGGTGCAAGTACAGTGACTAATAATCCTATCTTCATTGTGGTTTGCAAATGAATCAAGCTAAGCTTAGCAAGTCTTAGGCTAATGTCAGTACTTAAAATAGCTAGCAACATCGAGAGTAGACTTAGCAAAATTGCATAGGCTCCATAGAGTTGCAAGGCTGCAGTCATTTTTGCTCCAGCTTTTTTGTGATGAGCTCTTGAATGGATTCTAATTCTGCGGATGAGAGGTTGTTGGTATCAACCAAGGCTCGAACCAAATTGCTTGGAGTGTCAGTGAAAACTTGATGCAATAGATTTTGCAAACTGAAGCGTTCATATTCTGTTTTGTTTATTGAGGGATAGTAGATATGCCGACGTCCGTCCTTTCGGCTTGTGATGATCTGTTTTTTTTCTAAAATACGTAGAATTGTCGATACTGAGGTGTATGCCAAGTCGCGACCGCTTGCGAGATTTTCTTGGACTTCTGTGACGGTTGCCTCCCCTAAATTCCAGAGGATCTGCATGAGTTCAAGCTCAGTTTCAGTTAGTAAGCGCATGGAGTCTCCAAATTTTCACTATCTGAAAACACTAACTAAATCTTTAGTTAGTGTCAACTAACATCTTAGTTGAACGCTTATTCATGCGTCAATGTGGTATGGTCTGATGATTTTTGGTGTCGCAGTCATTCTTTTGTTAGCGTCTACCAATGAGATAGCGATTGCTGCTTTTCTTCCTTGCTTGACATTCTCTTGTACATTGAATAGATTTTTCTCCGCATAGAAGCCGCACCTAAGTGGCTTTTCAATTTGAGAAGAACACATGTCTTATTTGGATAAACTCATCACCATAAACTGGTGACCCTTGTTGCAGCAACTGTTTGTGGCAAGGGCACATGAGTCAGTCTGCAGCATAGAGGCCTTAATCGAAGGGCACTCTCTGTAGTCTCTTTGTGTCTGTTTTCTAGACAAAATCTAATTTGAGTTTTTTTATGAAAAAGTTTGTACTTTTCTGTGAAAGCAATGGAATTGCTTTGATTCCGTTATGTCTCATTCTTTTGAATTGCGGTATATGGCCGGAGATGGAACTTTTGGTTCCAAGTCTCCCAGACATGAAGAATTTTTTTGGCCTTCAAGACGCTGAAATTCAGCAATTACTTTCTGTTAATTTTATCGGATTTGTCATAGGTGTTTTGATCGTTGGTCCTCTTTGTGACAGCTTAGGGCGTAGGCGTGTGCTCGTTGTGGGTGCTATTGCTTATCTTGTATCATCATTTATGAGTGTCTTGGTATCGGAGTTTTATCTTTTGATGATTGCTAGATTCTTTCAGGGTCTAACGATGACAGGGCCACTCATTGCTGCTGGTGTTCTGCTTCTTGAAGCGACCTCTGGAGCTAAGCAAATCTTCTGGATGTCGATTACTAATTCTTCGATCACATTTTTTATGGCTGCGGCACCAATCGTAGGTTCATGGATTAATAGCAGCTGGGGTTTTAGAGGCAACCTGTGGAGTATCGTTTGCATTGGGCTTATCGGTATTATTCCAGCTATGTTTTTGGTTCCAGAGAGCCTGAGTTCTGAAAACAGGAAGTCTTTTCATGTCTCTTTATTGGTCAAAGGGTATTTGCAACTACTGAGAGATTGGCGTTTTATATGCCTCTCTATCCCGATTTGTGCATTGGCTGCTGCATATTGGGTTTACGTTGGTGTGAGTGCTCTTTACTTGGTTGACCACTTGAAGGTTCCTGCAGGAGAGTTTGGTCGCTACCAGGGGCCGATCGTTGGTGCCTTTTCAATCATTTCACTGTGTGCGAGTTGCTTGCTAACAAAGTTTGGTTTGATGCGCTGTCTAAAAACTGGAGTCATATTCATGTACCTTGGTTGTTTTTCTCTGCTGGGTATGAATCTGTTTTTTGAGGACCAAGCTTTATTGACGACTTTGTTTATGATGATGTTCGTCGGAGGTATGTCTCCAATGTGTTCCTTGTTGTTTCCGTACTCGATGTCGCATTTGCCTGCAGATCTACAAGGGAATGCTCAGGCTATGATTCAAGCTATGCGTCTGCTTTTTGCATCATGTGGAACTTTTCTTCTTAGTATCGTTTACAAAGGTCCGTTGTTGCCAGTAACTTTGATTCTTATGGTATACCTTGTGGTTAGCACATTGCTGCTTTGGATTGGTCGTCGCTTTCTTCTTGAACCACCAAAAGCAGTGCTAAATATGGGGCATTAGATTCGGAATGCAGATGCTGCGGGGGCTATGCGTTCCACGCAGTTTTTCAAAAGAGTCTGACTTTAACATTTCCTGCTTCAAATCAAACCTCGACCGACAAAGAGGGCATTCGCAGCACGGAATTTTCCACCGTAAGGACGCCCCAATGCATCATTGATAGAAACCTCTTGCCATTCATTTTTTTGGTTTACGCGTATAAGACAACTGACATTCTTAAAACCGTGTTGGTGTGTTTGTACGAGATGGTCAAGATGTGGATGGTATCCCAAAGGAAAAGAAACTAGAACATTCTCTTTGTTTGTTACAACGGATTGAATATGCTGTAGTGCAAGTTCAACTTTCTTCTGATCTTTGGTGGGCTCATCCCAGCCTATATGCTCAAAGGTGGAAATCGATAGAAATGCATCAAAGCTAACTTCAGGTTTGTATGAAATAAAATCGAGATTGAGTACAGATGGACTGGCTTCATACTTGTCAACCACTACGTGAGTTTTAACATCGTATCTAGCCTGATAGTAATCCGTAACATTCCCTAACTCCAAAATGCGTTTGCCGCGATTCTGGTTCAGAAATTGGAGGGCTATAGGAATTTCGACGGCCCTCTCATTACGCCATGTAGCATTATAAGGGTGGGTGTAATAAGGGAAATGAGCTCCAAAGCAGGAGAATTGTTTTTTGCCAAGCTGGACCTTAGCGATGGGAGAGTATGCATAGACTCCGAGTTTATCGAGTCCACGTGCGATCATCGTCGCTGGCGATTTTTTTAAGTGAATTTTTGCCTGATTGTAGAGTCGAGTCATTTCATTTTGCATAGCTATTCCTAAGTAAAAAGAATGTCAGAGTCTAACATTCCTACTAAGAGTTTTCCATCCTGTATGCTGGAATGGGGGGCTGCTATCATGAGGGTCAAGAAGGTATGCTATCTCAAGTCTTTTGAACGTAAAAAACAGACGGTTGAATGCGCTGCTGGTCGATCCGAGGCGTAGGCAAGGAGGTCTGTAAAATCTTCTTCAAACCATTCAAACACAGAGAGAGTTATGATATCGCGGTGGATGACGCAGTTTATTTAAATTTCTCAAGCAAATTACGGATATCTGTTTGCACTGAAAACCTATCCAGTCCATCTACCTTCACCAAACGCTCTAAAAGGGAATTCAGCTGATTTTTTGCACGCTCAAATTCTTCATTGTTAGCTTTTTTCCAAAGCGGATTGAAAAAATTATTAACCAACTCTCTGCGTGTGTTTTGATTTGAAAAATCTTCCAGTTTTGGCGCCCAACCCAAAATAAAATCTGCCATCTTTATATAGCGATTTCCATATTTTGAGTTCAGTAGCTTGTGATTCTCTATGCTAAAAGAATCAAAGCCAACACATTTTGCAAGTCCCAAGATGTTGCTTTTAGCAAGTGTGCATTCAAGTTTGAATTTAGCAACGGGAGCCAAATGTTCTATTGTTGCAAAAGTTTCTCCACTCCAATTTTCTTTGAGTGCATGTTCCATCAATTCTTTCATTTTAGATTCAATAAAATAAACTTCACGATCCAGATGCTTTTCAGCAAAATTTGCGCCAAATTCCAGTGTCTTCTCCCAGCTACTCACTTCACTTAAAGAGAAGCGTTTCTTCAATGCTTGCATCTTTTTCTCTTTAAGCCAGTCTTGAGCTATCGCTTTTAATGAAGTTACCTCCATGTTCTTAAATTTTTTCTTATATTCTGCATTAATAGATGAGGCGAAATTTATTTCATTGTCTGACCCGAAAGGGTTGACTTGCAGTTCTGACCATAAATCATGAGTGGCTTCTGGAAAGGTGGTTGCTGAATTGTCTAGTGATGAAAATATTCTATTCATCCTGTTATTTGTGATTAATTGATTATTGACAGACCATTTAGTGGCCACATGAATATTGTTACTGACAAGGTTTTTTAGATCATGTGAAAATTTTTTTAGCTCATTTTTTATAATTTCTGCATTTGTAACAGCGTCTTTAACGAGGGGGATTGTGTGATAGAAAGTCCAATTTTCCCATGAGTTGTTCTCATAGTGTTTTTCTATTAGCTCTGTAAGCAATCTGTCCCATTGGAAGTAATTTTTTATGCTCTGCCGATCCAAATTGCTGAATAAATCGTTTATTAGTTGATTAAATTTTTCATTTCTATCGACAGCCATCATCCAATCACTGGCGTACACACTACAATAACTGGAGTTATATGGCGGCCAAAGTTTGTTTGAATTATTATTGCTAGAAATAGTAGAATCGTCATTCCTTCTGTTCAAAAAGCAAGTAACTGCTCGGTTGTCATCGGATGGTGCTAAGGATAGCTCTTTGGCGGAAATTTCATACTGAGTAGAAATGTTGTCTGGTGAAAACCAAGATGCAAGTAATTCTAACTTTATTTTTGATTCAAATTTGATTTGCAGATTTTTCCAACTCGCAAAATGACTCGAGTCTATAACTAATTCAATAGGCTCATCTTTCACAGTAGGAAGAAGCTTTTGTATGGAATGTCTTTTTCCTTTTATTAGAGTCTGATCCAATCCAAAAGGATGGATGTCGGGATGATTTTTAAAGGTTAGTGCGTGAACATCATTTGACCAAGTCTTTGATGATGGGAATTTTCTCTGAAACTGAGTTTCGTTTAAGGCAAAACGAGTGCTTAAAACTTTGATTTTGTCTTCAGTAATCGCAAAAAAATTCGTTAGTACTTCGCTGAGCCCTAGGTTTTCGATCCGATCTAAAGGAGAAGATGAATAACTCTTCACTGTAATCAAAGAGTTTAGCTTTGTTTTTAGACCATTGTCATCTTTCTTGTATGCTCCTAAGAGAGAGATGCCTTTGAGCAATTTTACAGCAAATACTTTTTCCCCATTCACAAACACAGTGCATTCGGAACCACTTTGTTCTGCTTTTAATTTTTGAAAGCCACCAGGTGAAGAGTTAAAAAACCTTTCACTAACTGAATGATTGCCGAAGTAATGGATAGGATCGCCAAAAAAAGCTATCACGTCATCTGCTTCAATATAAAATTGACCTGTCAATTGTTCAGACCATTTATTAAGATCAATCCCTGGGTCTGCAGGAGCTTTGCCTAGAAATATATGCTCTATTTCACACGCCTTAAATGGAGCGTTCTTCCAATTTGAAAATTCTGCGTTCTGCTCCCCTGTAAGTTGCAAGGGCCTGCCATTTTCGCCGGCGCCTCCCTCATTAGGGTTTTTAGCTCCATCTCCATGTTTATTCTCATTAGAGCCCCCACAACCGACAAACAAAAGCGCACTGATACCTAGCGCAAAAAATTTGACCAATCCCATACCAACCTCTTTAGAAAATTTTGATAGCACTCGAGACATCACTAAATTGGATGCTTGAAATGCATGAGTGGCCGCCACAAAAATATGCTGCCGATGATTTTAGTCCGGGTTTGGTCCGTGAGCTACTACTGGTTAGAAGGAATGGAAAAAAGAATGGCGCATCCGGAAGGATTCGAACCTCCGACCCTCGCGTTCGAAGCGCGATACTCTATCCAACTGAGCTACGGATGCGTAAGAAGAAGCATGGAAACTAATAAGGGGAGAAGACTTTGTCAAGTCTTCTCCCCTTATTGTCAAAAGGCGTTATTTCTTGAGATTCAGATCGTTTATTTCACTGTGTTGCTGCATCGTCTCAGCGCACTTATTGGCTATTTGCCAACTTCGTGCGCTTCGCTCGCAGCGTCTTGTGAAAAGAACTTTGGGGATCCTCCTCAGCCTTTCATTCAAGACTATTGGCCGCTAGAGCCTTTAGCTTGTGCCTCACGGAACTTGGAGACCAACTGATCTTGGATCGACTGTGGAACTGGACGGTAACGTGCAAATTCCATTGTGAACGTCGCTTTGCCTTGAGACATAGAGCGAAGTTCAGTTGAGTAACCAAACATTTCAGAGAGTGGAACCTCAGCTTGGATGACGGTGAAGCCTTCACGCATGTCTGTACCTGTCAAGAGACCGCGACGTGAGGAGAGATCTCCCTGTACTGGGCCTTGGAACTCTGATGGAGTCTCGACTTCGACTTCCATGATTGGTTCCAAGATAACCGGTTTGGATTCGAGGAATGCTTCCTTGAACGCCATACGTGCAGCAATCTTGAACGCCATCTCAGAGGAGTCAACAGCATGGTAGCTACCGTCTTCGAGTTCGACTTTAGCGCCGATAACTTGGTAACCAGCCAATGGACCCTTATCGATAGATTCTTTGAAGCCTTTTTCGCAGCCTGGGATAAATTCCTTAGGAATGTTTCCACCGACAACTTTGTTTTCAAAGATGAAGTTTTCTGTCGCGTCTTCAGGCAACGGACGTAGTGTTCCCACAACGTGTGCGTACTGACCAGAACCCCCAGTTTGCTTTTTGTGCTTGTAGTTGTAGGTCGCTGGTTTTGTCGGTGCTTCGCGGTAGTTTACCTTTGGCATACCGACAACGACGTTCGCTTTGTATTCACGTTGAATACGTTGAGCGTAGATCTCAAGATGAAGCTCACCCATCCCACGCATAATGGTTTCGTTGGACTCGTCGTCAACGTAAACGCGGAAGGTTGGATCCTCTTTTGTAAAGCGGTTGAGCGCTTTAGAGAGTTTTGCGAAATCTTCAGGTTTTTCTGGTTTGATCGCAAGTTCGATAACAGGTTCAGGAACGAACATGCTTTCCATAGATACGTTGAGATTTTCGTCGCAATAGGTATCCCCGGAGGCACAGTCGACACCGACCATCGCTACGATGTCACCAGCTTGCGCTTCGGTGATTTCGATACGATCGGAGGCAAACATCTGTACGATACGACCGATACGTTGTTTTTTGCGTAGACGTGGGTTGTAGAAGTTTTCACCCTTACGCATTACACCTTGGTAAATACGGGTGTAAGTCAACTGACCGTAGCTGTCTTCAGTAATTTTGAATGCCATCGCAACCAAAGGTTTGTCCATGGTTGGGAATACTTCGAGTTGTGCATCTTTCGCAGAAGCACCTTCAGTAACTTTGTCGTTGTCGATCGCATAGTAGTGACGATCCAACGGACTTGGTAAGTAGCGTCCGATCGCATCGAGCAACAACTGAACACCTTTATTTTTGTACGCAGAACCGATGTAGACCGGAGTGATTTTGCGTTCCAAAGTTGCTTCGCGGATGACTTTGTGTAGAAGATCTTCTGGAACTTCTTTTTCATCAAGCATCAGCTCGGTCATCTCATCAGAGAACATAGAAACTGCATCCAACATCAGAGCATGGTATTCTTTAGCTTGCTCTTCGTATTCAGCAGGAATGGCTTCTTCACGAATATGTTCACCGTTTTTGCCATCAAAATAATTGGCTTTCATACGGATCAAGTCGATGATGCCACCGAAGTTGTCTTCGAGACCCATAGGGAGCTGCATCATAACAGGGTTGTGACCAAGTTTGGATTTGAGTTGGTCGCGTACTTTGAATGGGTTTGCACCAGCGCGGTCAAGCTTGTTGACGAATGCTAGGCAAGGAACACCGTAGCGACGCATCTGTCGGTCAACGGTGAAAGACTGAGATTGAACACCAGATACACCGCAAAGAACAAGTACTGCACCGTCGAGAACGCGCAAAGATCTTTCAACTTCAATTGTGAAGTCAACGTGACCCGGGGTGTCGATAAGCTGAATAAGATGGTTTTTCCATTGAATGGTAACCGCTGCGGATGTGATGGTGATTCCACGCTCTTTTTCGAGTTCCATGAAGTCCATCTTTGCGCCGTCACCGTCACCGCGTACCTCTTGGATACGGTGAATCATACCTGTGTAGAACAGGATGCGTTCGCTAAGTGTAGTTTTGCCGGAATCGATGTGCGCAGAGATCCCGATATTGCGGTAGTCTTTGAGTTCAAACTTTTTCTTATTCATCTTTCGATAGTCCCTTGATACTGCTTGTTAGGTTTGCTCTGGCCGAGCGGCCATATGTTGCTTTCGGATATGACGGAACTCGCTTGTAACAGAACGGCCCTTTTACACTTTTTCCGACCAAGAATCAAAACTTTTGTGCGGTGTTTCGGGAGGACGGCCTCCTAATCCTTGCTCTTGGGGGCTTTGGAGCTCCAGGCGGTGAACATTGTCTTGAGTGCGAAGGGAATAAGTCTCAGTCCATGGTGCAGAAATTGCGTGGGTTTCTGGGGAAAGGAGCAGATCAGAGCATCTCTAAGCCCATCGTAGGTCTCTTGGCTGAAGGGGTACCAAAAAATATTACGTTTGGCGGGTAGAATGTCCCAGTTGATGACTTTACAGTGCGTCATCTCCTCCAAACCTGCAGCGCCATGGGTGCGTCCTAGCCCTGAATCCTTCCACCCTCCCCACGGGGTTTCTGAGAACGCATGGGTGATACAGTGATCGTTGATTGTCGTTACTCCAGCCTCAATACGTTTGGCCAGACGTTGACCTCTGGCTCCATCCTTGGTCCAAACCGAAGATGTCAACGCATAGTGACTGTCGTTCGCCAAAGAAAGGGCCTCTTCCTCATCTCGAACTTTCATCACACAAAGCACGGGGCCGAAGGTTTCCTCTCGCATAATGCGCATAGAATGGTCCACATCTACCATGAGAGTCGCTGGAAAGTACGATCCTTCAGCCTGGACTCCTGTAGACTGCGCCAAAATACGAGCCCCTCTTTGGATCGCATCTTCAACATGCTCACGAATGGTCAGCAACTGTTTCGCAGTTGTAACAGCTCCTATCTCCACATCGGGTTGGCTAAAGTGCCCATGCCGGAGAGCTTTGGTCTTAGCCGTCAAGAGTTGGATAAAGGGCTCGTAAATTTTTTCATGAACATACACGCGTTCAATACCAGCACAGGTTTGTCCTGCGTTCTGATAGCCTCCCCACGCTGCTCCATTCGTTGCGCGCTCAAGATCTGCATCTTCGAGAACGATCATTGGATCGTTGCCGCCTAATTCTAGGGAGAGAGGCGTGAGCGTGTTAGCAGATTTGCTCAGCAACTCTTTGCCTACACGAACCGACCCTGTGAAAAAGATTTTGTCCACTTTGTTAGCAAAAAAAGCATCAGCCACATCCGGGCCAGGACCCTCGATAAGGTGAAAGAGCCCATCAGGTAGTCCAGAAGCCTCGACAATTCGTCGGATCATTGGTCCGATCTGTGGTGTAACTTCCTGAGATGTTTTGAGCAGTATCGCATTGCCAGCCATTAGACCCATGACGACTTCTCCAAAAGGGATGGAGAACGGATAGTTCCAGGGGCTGATGATAGCAACCACACCTAGGGGGAGGCGACTCACCATGCTTTGCTTGTTGAACAGGATGGGAATAGACGTCGCTAAACTCTTGTCGGCAAGTACGCGTTCAGCGTTGTTGCCGTACCATTGACAAGCAAATGCACACGGAATGATCTCATCTGCAAGTGCATCCACCTTGGTTTTGCCGGTGTCCTGACAAATGATCTCAACCAGCTCATCTGCATGCTGGACAATGTACTTTTGCATGGTATCGAGATAGCTCTTGCGTTGCTTGAAGGGAACATTAGCCCATTCTTTTTGGGCCTTGCGAGCAACTGCAAAACGATGGCTGATGTCTTCAAATAGTGAGGAATTATCGGTCTGGTGCGCGTTGGCAAGCATAGTCAGGTCCTTTGGATAGTTGCGCAGAAATTCTAGCTCGGTCACACTCACACAGCAATAAGTGTTGACGAGATGAGCGGCTCGCTTCAAGTTGCTTTTTGAATTCTCACAGTTGAGGTCCCTATGAGTTCAGATAGCAAAGTGGCGCCACGTCGCCTCAAAGGTTTTCAAGACTATTCCCCAGATCTTATGTCCAAGCGCTTACGCGTTATGCAAGCTGCGCGAAAGGTTGCACAGCATTCAGGGTTTTGTGAGATCGCAACCCCAGCTTTGGAATATGCCGAAGTTCTGCTTGGGGTTGGTGGCGAAACCGACAAGCAGGTTTTTCGATTTATGGATGGAGGTGAACGAGATGTAGCGATGCGTTACGATCTTACCGTTCCCTTTGCGCGTTATGCTGCTGAAAATTACGGTGCGCTTCCCTTGCCCTTTAAGCGTCTGCAGATCGGTGATGTATGGCGTGCTGAAAAACCCCAGAAGGGACGCTTCCGAGAGTTTTGCCAATGTGACTTCGATATTATCGGAGCTGATTCCATGTCTGCAGACTTGGAAATCATGCAAGCAATCTTGAGCACACTCAATCGTGTAGTCGGTATGCCATTCACGATAGCTTGCAACAATCGCAAAGTCTTATCACAACTCATCCGCAAAATCTTGGGTTTCACAACCAAAGCCGATGAGGAGCAGGCACTTATTCTGTTAGACAAACTCGATAAGCAGGGTACAGAAAGCATCGTCGCTCTATTCTGTGAAAAATTCTCTCTTAATGAAGATAGAATTCGCAAGCTGCTGAGTCTCATGACCTCCTTCCGTCAAGATAATCCAGAGACTTTGCTGGAGTACTTTGACACGGAAGAAAGTAAAGTAGAATGGAACCGCTTCCTCCAAACTGTACACATCTTGCAAGAGCTTGCAGGTGACGGTTTTGGTAAAGTCGTGATCGATTTGAGCATCGCGCGTGGTCTTGCCTATTACACAGGTCTGGTTTATGAAACCACAGTTGATGGAGTAAAAGGTTTTGGATCCATTAGCTCTGGAGGTCGTTACGACGATCTAGCAGCACGCTTTTGCAAGCATGTCATGCCAGGTGTCGGAGGTTCGATCGGTGTGGATAGACTCTGTGCTTTGCTAAGTGAAAAAGATTCAGGACAGAAAATAGCAACGACGCAGGTCTTTGTTGCTATTGCTTCGCAAAACGAATTTGCTCACGCTTTTGGAGTTATTTCTCGCTTACGGACCGAGGGTATTTCCGTCGACTACTCTTTAAAAGAACAAAAACTCGGAGCGCAGTTTAAGTCTGCAAACAAACTTGGCTGCCCATGGGTTGTCGTGATTGGTAGTGACGAAGTCGCAACGCAAAATTACACGCTCAAAAACATGGAGACGGGAGTGGAGAAAAAATTGCAGTTCGATGAACTTATCGCTATCTTGCGGGCGCCGATTCTTTGAAGATTTTTGGCTTATTTCGATTTTTTCTCAGCTTCGACTGTTTTCTGCCATATGGGATCTTTTACAAGTAGACGCAGGTTTGTGCCCCACTCAGCCTCGTGCTCCACGCCAGTTCCGTTGCGTACAAATATAAGTAATGAAAGTGCATCTTCGGGAATCGAATTGACTACAATCCGCACGCTGTAATTGTGCGGTTGGTTGTCATTGCCGACTTTTGCTTTGTGAATAATTGCACGATGTTGTCCAGGCAGTTTGTTGTCTTTTGTACCTTGTTCTAATTTGGCGTAATTTCCGAAATAAACAACGTAGTCGGTTACATTGCTTTCATCTCTCAGTCCATCGAAACGAAGAGTTCCTGCAAGTTTCGTGAGATCTTTTGCGTCATCATCTTCAAATGTTACATTCCAGACTCTGTCTATGGGAATTTTGTAATCGGGGAAACTCTTTTGAAATGGTGAGCCTTCCTTATCGTCTTTGTCTACGATCACTGCTTTGAGAAGTAACGAATGTTCTGACCGCCACATCGATGTTTTCAAGGGATCTGATTTGGGGATCTCATACTCAGAGTTTGATCCTTCATAAATCAAGTGCCATACTCCATCTGTGCGCGCATATAAGTTATATTTTTTAAAAGATGACATATTTTGCGATGGAGTTATCTTTAGAGTCCCCGCGAACTTCAGTTCCCCACCATGAGAGTCCTTAAAGTCTAAGTCCACAGGAAAAGGAGAATCGAGTGGTGTTTGAGTTGCGATCCATGTTGAGCTTTCTTCCTGCCCGTGTCTTGTGACGACTAAAATGCGTTGGGCTCCCACTGGAATTTCGACATCTTTGAGCTCGAGTTCGAGTGCTTTGTCTTTAGAGAGTATGGCGAATCGATCCCCCTTTTTCCATTGCCCGAGTTGTGATGGATTTTCCAACCCCCAATAGAGAAGATAATCGGTGATGTACTCTTCGTTTGGAGCTCTCTGTACCTTTATAGTGCCGGTGATAAGTCCTGCCTTCGGATTATCATCCGTAAATCTAACATTTTCCGCATTGCCACTGGGTTGTCCTGCATCCTGGATCTCTTGAAATGCCGGGACAGCGATTTCTCCGAAGGAATTGTAAGCAAATATCAAAATGTATCGGGCACCCTTGGGAATCTTTCCCGTTATAGATTTGGAGTAACTCTCGTCTGAACTGTGATAAGCGAATTCTTCAAGATGTGGTTGTCCTGCCAGTTTCTCTGTTGCCGATTGTCCCCAATAGACGCGGTAACCGCTAATATCTCCCTTCCCAGCTTTAAAATTATAGAGACAGGAAATATGTCCGGGATTTTCATCAAAGTCTCTCTCCAAATTGAAGGCCTTGGCTCCTTCTGTTGGTATGCTATTTTGACATATAGTCAAACTCGAGCCTTGGAGCTGCTCTCCCCATCGATTCTTAGCAAAAATGACAAATCGTGTCGCACCATCTAGTTTTGTTCCATTAGGGATAGGAATGCTTGTCTTAAAACCAACCTCGGAATCATCGTAGGGGATATCTTTAATCCAAACGAGTCTTTCGTTCTGATCATTTCCATAATAGAGTGCGTAGCTTGATCGATCTTGTACACCGTAAGAGGAAATCTTAAGAGTCCCTCCGATGGTTTGGGGATCGGGATCTACGTCTTCGAAAGCAAGTTCGGTCAAACCCGAATGGGGAAGGCCCCGATCAAGAATAAGGGTGCTTGCAAACTTAGGGGATTCACCTTCTTTATTTTTAGTTGTCACGAGAAAATGTGTGGCGCCTTTCGGAATATCCAGATCGAGGTTATAGATAAGATTTTCGCCCTTTTTCTGCATGATCGTGATCGGTTCGAATCGCAATATCTGCTCTTCATTTTTTCCCCAATATACAACGTAGCTACTCAGATCGCTTTCATCAACAGCTTTTGTGATTCGAGTGGACCACGTAAATGTCCTCCTTTGCTGTCCGTGTCTTTAAAATGCACGCTGACAGCGGTTTGTTCTGGCAAACCTTTATCAAGGATGGGCGTGCTAGTACCGGATGCCATTTCTCCATGCGCATTTTCCGTATAGGCTATGAAATGTGTAGCCCCGGTAGGTACCTTCACGGGCCCGATGTTTTTATGTATATCAGATGCGTATTCTTTTTCTAATTTGATGAAGGGTTGGGCATCGAGTTTTTCGGTAGCAGATTTTCCCCAGTAAATCGCGAAGCGATCTACAAATTCCATACTCACAGGAATCTCAATGCTTAGCGTCCCTTCAACAAACGAGCCTCTGAGATCCGTATCTTCAAAATATAGACTACGAGCAGCATGTGTAGGAGGTTTGTTTTTTGACAATATAGGGTCTGGTGACAATGGAGCATCCACACTTCGATCTCCAGTCTTACATGCGGGATTCACAGCAATCAGTAGGTGCAAGAAGAGGAGTGAGTATAGGTGTGTCATCTAAGGCTCCGCTTTAGAAGTATTCCATTGCAGAGTTTTTATCGGCTAAAGGGGGGGAATCTTAAGTTTTTAAAACTCCTCCTTCACTGGGTGTTCATCTGCCACTGCATCCAATGTGCCAGACCATGTGATAATGTCTCCTGCGGGAGTGCGTCGTGAACCTACATAATAAATATGCCCATCGATTTCATCGAGCC
Source organism: uncultured Pseudobdellovibrionaceae bacterium (assembly GCA_964635325.1). Classification (GTDB taxonomy): domain Bacteria; phylum Bdellovibrionota_B; class Oligoflexia; order Oligoflexales; family Bog-1112; genus BOG-1112. The sequence goes on along the minus strand of CAZWOL010000019.1, from coordinate 32,234 downwards.
CATCTTCAATGATGCTACCTTGCTCTTCCTGCCAATGAAAGCGACACACACGACCTGCAGGAAACAAAAAAGACTTTTCGTCATAAATGGGCCAGCAGTAGCCACCACCGACCTCTTTGTCATTGATGACAACTTTACCTAATTGATCATCATTCATCATCACCGTAACTTGCAGTTCTTGGACTGTATTCTCATTGAGTTCCCTCTTTTTTATGACTGTCTTTTGTTCATCATGAACTTCTATGTCAAGCTCGATCTCATATGTTCCGCTATTACCTTGACTGGATTTCCAAATGACTTCTCCTGCGAATTTTTCAACTTCTATTTCGGCATGCAATGAGAACGATAAGAGTCCTGTTATTGTACTCAAAAGTAACTTTTTCATGATGTCTCCTGATTGGTTTTAAAGAGCTATATTGGTTGGTCGAAGATTAGGATTTACTAAAAATAATCAGCATTTTGGTCATTGTGTTGTTTTAATAAATAAAAAATTGCGACTTTACTCGGACTCTCAGATAATGCGGTATGATAGAATTGAAGTGATTTAACATTGGAGGTTCAATTATGCCAAATCAGGCCCATCTGCATTTACTCATGAATCATTTTCCAGTCATCGGATTTACGTTTGCACTCATCGTTGCAATCTATGCTTGTTTACGCAAATCGTTTGAAGGAGCGCGCATATCTTGGCTGATCTCAATTATTGCAGGCGCAATGGCTTTGCCAACCTACCTTACGGGGAGTGGGGCTGCGAAGGTGTTAAAGAAGTTTCCAGAGGTGGTTCGTTCGACCATAGGACCGCATGCCGATATGGGAACCTACGGCCTCTATGTTGCTTTGGCTGCGGCAGCCTTAGCATTAGTGGCAATGATCATCAGCTTTTATAAAGAGGAACAGGCTCGAAAACTCATGATTCCGATTCTTCTTATGCAGATCTTGTCGTTTCTTGTATTGGGATATGCATCTCACCTAGGTGGTGAAATTCGTCACCCAGAAACAGAAGATGAAGTGACTGAGCAACTCAACAGTGCACATGAGCCAGTTGTTGCTCAGCCCCCCTCTGAAGCTCCAAGCTCACCAGAACCTGGAGCTTCCGTCACTCCCCAATAAAAGTTCGGCTTTTGAACACCCAATCTTATTTTTGGGAGTATTCGGTTTCCTTTTCCAACAGCAATTTGCTGAATGGATCAGACAGTACTCCAGTCTTTTGTCGAGCATGCTCCAAAAGACTGGTTTTTTTACGGGTTATTTTTGTTACAAAGTTCCAACCTACCAACTCTTCCACGTCGGAGAAAATCTTTGCGACCTCACTATCTGACAGAGTGTGATTATCAATTAGTGACATTAGTTTTGTTATAGCTTGATACTCGTTGTAAACTTGCTGCACTCTGCTCCGTAAAATTGGACTCAAACGCCCCGCATTAGCAAGTTGAATAAGCGAGTATCCGTTGAAATCAAATCGTAGCACGTTTGCATGTCCTACTAGGTGAGTAGCGGAGCGGAATGCTTGTTCTATTTGTTCTATTTGATCTTCTGTGATTTCATTTTGCTTTTGTAAAACAGCGGAAATTATATCTCGAGCTATGATATGCTCTTCGTACTTGGTAATCAGGTTGCGCAATTGTTCGGGTAGTTGATCTCTGTCAGGGAGTTCTGCCCGGACAGCGGTCCATCCTAGTTTCGCTACGACGTTTTCGAAGACATTTGATATGCTCTGTTCAACAACCTCTCCAGCAATCAATGCGCGTAGATTGATCTGAGCAATCGTGATTTCTATCGATGTGCTCTGCGTGTTGGCACTGTTTTGCATTTGAGGATGTTGCTGTTGGGGGGCGTGTTGTCGCAAGGCGTGTTGTTGCAAGACCTGTTGCTGCTGGGTGATTTGTTGTTGTGGATGGGCATAGCCATTGTCGCTTCTTCTTGAAACCCATCCCGTATGTTGAGGCGCTTGTGTAGAGGAGGAGGTGACCGATGTTTGTTGGTAAGTGGGGGTTTGATATGCATTTATATTAACTCGATGTGCACCTATAGGTGCTCTGAGGGCTGGCTGCTCAGGATGGAATGGAGTAGCACCAGCAAAGGGTGTCCAAGTCCGCGTCTGTTGTCTATGTGTTGAACTTGTAGATGAGGAACTTGAGGAACTGCAGCTACAAGTCGTTTGTGCAGATGAACTGCCAGCTGAGGATGTAGAACCCGAAGAAGCACCTGCTGGAGTAATAGAAGCGCAGGTTTCTTTAGCTCCACTATTATCATCTTTCAGCATCCATGCGATCCTTTGCTCATTTGGATCCTCTTCTGTAGCAAAAAGTGATCCTTGAAAGATAAGCATAGCTAGAGGAATTGTTTTCACAAAATTTTTCATACGGCACCTTTGTTTGCATGAAAAAGCAATGCTGCTTGAATCAGCTGCTGCTTTTTAGGTTGGAATCTATTCGTTTCTAGAACTCTTCTTCTGGTCTATGTAGAACACTTTTTCGTAGATGAAAACGTATAAAATATTTTCTCCGCATTGCGGATCCAACTCATTGATATTACTTTTTATTGTTCGGAGAGTGTTTTGATCGGCGGAAGGGGTTAAAAAAAAGCTGCTGCTAATCAACTTAGCGGCAGCTTTCAAGGTTCTCTGTACTTCAACTAGAATACTTTTGCGTAGAAAGAAACCATGTTGGTGTATCTGCGTGTGTCAGACTCGCGTTGCATAAGCGTAAATTCGTTAGACACAGCGTAAGTAGAGTTGAACTCATACTTTGCGGTCAAACGAACTGCGTTTTCGTAAGTCGGTGCATAAACGTTTTGGCTCAGGCTACCTGACGTACGGTTGCGTACTGTGTTGTTAGATCGGTCCAATTCCATGATCGGAACGTATTTTGCTGAGTAAACGTTGACAAGTTTTGTAGAGAGGCCTGGGACAAATGAAGGTTTGTAAGAGAAACCAGCATAAATCTCATTGAGAAAGCTGCGACCTTTTGGATTTACTTTGTATTTGTCAGAAGAAGCATCTTCAGTCAGACCTAAGCTTGTGGAATCAACTTCACCCTTGGCAACCATATTGTTTTCGCTGTCACGAAGAAATACGTCGTCTTTTGGATCAGGTTTTGAAGCAAGATAGGTACGACCAACATAATTGACGTATGGAGTTAGTGTTCCTGCTTCAGTGTGGAATGGGTATGCGACGGTTGTATCGACACCGACTTCGGTTCTTGTTGTTTTGCTGTTTTCGTCGGTAGATTTAGGGAAATAAAGATAAACGAATGGTTTGAATTCGAAATTTTCGTTTTTAAAGACGGTGAATTCGTTTTCCATACGGGTGCCGCGATCTGCAATCAGACTGCTGTTTTTTTCACCGTAGTAATTTTCAACAGCAAAAATAAATTTGGAATCTAATTTGTTATTGAAAAACTTAGAGCCCAGATTGAAGCGTGGTTGAAAGTATGGCTCCGTAAGTACGTTACCAGTTTTCGCTTCAACTTCTTTATGAGCGAAATAATGACGGATATCGACCTCTCCGTAAGCATTTGGGAAGAGGTTTTGAATAGGAGCAACCTCTTTATTGCCTACAAGTACGGTTGAGGCTTCTTGGGCCTGAGCATGAGCTGAGACAAGAAGAGCTCCAATGACTGTCGCTTGAGTTAGTTTTTTCAACATTTTTGCGTCCTTATCGTCATGTAAAATAAAAAAGCCCCAGCTTTAGACTGGAAAGAAGTGCTGGTGCTGGTGACTTGGAATTTGTAGGTGATGGCGGGGTCTCTGTCAAGTCAAGTCTGACCTGTTGGCCAATAACTCACTCATAGGCAGCGGCGTCAGCCTCTCGGTTCATTTCCGGGGTTGGATTCCATAAGAAACGGTCTGGACCAGCCTCACTGTGGCCAGGAGTACGGGTTGTTAGACCCTGCTTCTGTACCTCTTCTACAAACTCGTCGAGATGTTTGAGGACCTCTGCAAAGCTTTGCTGCTCCATAAGGCTTTCTCGGTACTTTTTCACCATTGGCCACCCTTTTAGGTACCAAAGTAGGTGCTTACGCATGGTGATAAGGCCTCGTAGGCCGTCACCGTGAATTTCTTTCTGTAATTCGATATGCCTCAAAACACAGGAATACCAGTCGCTAAGACTTAGATCCTTCTGTGCTCCTTTGATTTCATTGAAGATCCAAGGATTGCCCAACGCACCGCGACTGACCATTATGCCATCTACATGACTGACCGTTCTCATCATCTCTGCATCGCTACGGCAGAATATATTGCCGTTGCCAAGTACGGGGATTTTGACGCTCCGTTTGATTTGCCCAATGGCATCGAGATCGACCTCACGTGAGTAATCATCACTGCGGGTACGTCCATGTATAGTCAACCATGCTGCTCCAGCAGACTCGATGGCATCAGCAACTTCCAGATAGTTTAATGAGTTGCGATCCCAACCAAGTCTATATTTGACAGACAGGGGTTTGTCCGTCGCCCCAACTGCTGCCTTAGTGATTGCATGCACATTCTCAGGATCACGGGTGATCGCAGCTCCACAACCGTTGTTGACGACCTTACGGACTGGGCAGCCCATGTTGATATCAATCGTTTCGAATGGGAAACGGTTCAAAATCTCAACCGCTTTGGCCATAGTTTCTGCATCTTTGGCTGTAACCTGAACACCAAGCTTGGTCTCGCTCGCATGACGTGCCAGCATCTCAAAGGTGCGTTGGCTATTGTATACAAGTGCGACCCCAGAGAGCATCTCCACATACGTAAGATCCGCCCCACGTTCGCTGCAGACAACTCTAAAGGGGATGTCAGACACCCCAGCAAGTGGTGCAAGGAATAGAGGTTCTTTGGGAAGGCCTAGGCTTTCGAATACGGTCTTTTTACTGTGCATAGTATCGATCATCAATGTGATTGGTTTTAGTCAACGTTCTTACACGGGTGCTAAGCAGGCGACCCCTCGGCTTCGTGCTTTGCACTACGCTCGGGGTGACAGCCAGCAGTTGGTACTTTGGCTCCACTCGTTACGCCCTAGTGGTCCGCCAGGATAGCAGCGAACCGCGCGTTACGGAAGAAGACTTTGTTCCAACGCGCTAAACTGGTATGCAAGAGAGGATATTTTCAGAAAGGTTTCTATGCTCGACATAAAGTTTATCCGCCAAAATGCTAAGCAAGTCCAAGATGCCAATACTGCTAAGGGCTTCAAAGTTGATGTGTCCCAGGTCCTCGCTCTTGATGAAACTATACGTCCCCTTCAGCAGGAGTTGGAGCAACTGCAGGCCGAACGCAACAAGCTTTCCCAAGATATTCCCAAAGCACCAGCAGACCAACGGGATGAGCTCAAAAAACAGGTTCAGACTATTAAGTCGAAAATGGAAACTCTGACGATCAAATTAGATGAGCAACGTGCTGCTCTAAATGAACTCATGCTCAAGTTGGCGCAACCTGCAGCTCCCGATGTTCCTCATGGTAAAGATGATTCTGAGAATGTTGAAATTCGCAAATGGGGCACACCTCGTAATTTTTCTTTTGCGGCTCAAGATCATATTAGTCTCGGAGAAAAACTCGGTATTCTCGATTTCGAACGCGGAGTTAAAGTTTCGGGATCACGTTCTTATATTCTAAAAAAAGACGGAGCTCTGCTCGAACAGGCTGTCTTGCGTTTTGCCTATGACTATGTCGTGTCCAAAGGCTTTCAACCTCATGCTGTACCTGTACTTGTCAAAGAAGAAGCAATGGTCGGCACGGGTTATTTTCCGGTCGGACGAGATCAGGCGTATTATATCGAAAAAGACAAACTTGCATTGGTCGGAACATCAGAGGTTTCTCTTTGTTCAATGCACGCTAATGAGATGCTGAGTGAAAACGAGCTACCACTCAAGTACACGTCTTTGACATCGTGTTTTCGTCGTGAGGCAGGCACCTACGGTAAAGACACTCGTGGACTGTATCGTGTGCACCAATTCAATAAGATCGAGATGGTCGTTATTGCAGAAGCCGATGCTGAAAAAAGCATGACATATCATCACGAGTTGCTTGGAATTGCAGAGGGTATACTGCAGGCACTCGAGCTCCCCTATAGGGTTGTCTATGTCTGCACAGGTGACCTCGGTCAGGGGCAGGTGCGCAAGCACGATGTCGAAACCTGGATGCCATCGCGTCAAGGCTACGGAGAAACTCACAGTTGTTCAACATTCTACGACTTCCAGGCACGACGCTTGAATATTCGTTATAAGACGAAGGATGGACAAAAGCAGCACGCATATACACTCAATAACACAGCTCTTGCGGCTCCTCGAATTATTCTTGCGTTGCTGGAAAATTTCCAAGAAGCGGATGGATCGATAACCCTACCTAAAGCTCTGCATCCCTACATGATGGGAAAAACACGCATTGGATAATTAGACTGGAGGGCTTGCTCTTTGCTTTAATAATTTCATGTTTCTCGCTCCGAGTCTCACAGCTACGTTCAGGTAGAGCTCTACCGGGGAGTTGCCTCCGTAGCCAATTTGCAAGATGAGATTAGCTATACAAGTGGCAGTAGTTGCTAGCTTTTTAGGTAGCAGAGACTAATACTTGCAAGTAGTACCCACAGAGAAATGGCTAATACAAAGGGTCTCCACCCTACTTTAGCTAAACTTTCTTTATTCATCGTTGAACCAATCCAAAAAAGAACCAGACACAACGCTTGCTTTGCAAGTACGCTCAGTTTGCCAAATAATACCTGTCCCGGAAACGCACTGTTGATTGCTGCAGCTGCTATGAAAAAGAAGATGAACCAAGGGATGGTGATTTTGCCTTTTGCTCGACTGAGCAGAGCATAAAAGACACTCAGTGGAAGTATCCATAAAGCACGCGACAGCTTGACTGTAGTCGCGATGGCAAGCGCCTTAGGACCAAACAACGAAGATGCTCCGACGACGCTACTCGTGTCATGGATGGCAAGTGCTGACCACAAACCAAACTGCTCGGGGGTCAGTAACAAGTGTTGCCCAATCCAAGGAAACAAAAACAACGCAAGTGCATTCAGTGAGAACACAGCACCCATGGACACCGAAATCTCATCCGAATCCGCATGCACAATAGGGGCAATTGCTGCGATCGCACTTCCTCCACAGATCGCTGTGCCGACAGAGATCAATGTACCGGTATTCGATCGAACTTTAAGCCAACGGGCTAAGAGGGCTCCGATACCCAAAGCAAGAGCAATGGTGATGAAGGAGAGCCAAAGGCCATCACGTCCTGCATGTAGGACTTCAACAATAGGAATGCCAAAACCAAGACCTACTACAGAAACTTGCAAAAGCATTTTTGTATACTTGGACACGCGTGCTTTGGATGGACAGCCTAAGAAGATTCCGAAGGCTAGTCCTGCAGCCAGAGCAATTGGAGTATTTACGATAGGCAAAAGACATCCTGCAGAGAGCATGAGAAAAAGGGGAACTTGAATGATGTCGAGTTTGCTTTTTTCCATTGTTCAGTTCCTTTTAGGAAAGAGCTTCTAGTAAATTAGCTACAGATTTCCAATTTATGAGCTGGGCCTGCTGTCGAGATTGTCGCTCATCTCCACCATATACTAAATATGCATGGGCGCTGTCAGCATTGGCAATTCCATTCCAATAATTCAGACCTTTAAAAAAATCTGTGTTCACCGTCTGTCCAGCTTTGATTTCCACAGGATGAAGTATATTCCCCTGATCCAGTATACAGTCGATTTCGTGCGCGCCACCTCGGTCACGCCAAAAATACAATGAAGGCCTTTGTGCTAGGTTTGTGTATTGTTTGTAAAGGTCTGCGAGTATCAAGCATTCAAAGAGATGACCACGGAAAGGTGAAACACTCAACATCTCCGTACTTGTGATTCGTAATAGAGAGCAGACAAGACCTGTATCAAAGAAGTAGAGTTTGGGTGATTTGGTTAGACGCTTATTAAAATTCTGATGATGAGGTTGAAGAAGAAAGATAACAAAGCTTGCTTCGAGTATGGAAAGCCAATTGCGTACAGTCGATGAGCTAATTCCGCAGTCAGCTGCCAGGGAGTCAATATTGAGTAATTGCCCGACTCGACCAGCGCAGAGCTGTAGAAAACGTTGGAATAAAGATAGATTTCCTACTTGAATGAGGGTGCGCACATCACGCTCAACATAGGATTGAATATAAGATGGATAAAAATCTTGGCTAGCGATACCAGAATAAAATATACGTGGGTAGAACCCTTCCAAGATGACCTGATCAAGACTGCGTTCAAGAAGAATGACAGATCCTCGATCTAATCGAGGATCTGTCATTCTTGTGATAAAATCAAGTAATTTAAGTGTGTTGAGTTGAGAGCGTGGCGAGTTCGCGTGCGGTGAGAGAACGTAACTGCCCAGGTTTGAGGAGGGGGTCTAGGCGTAATTCTCCAACAGCAATGCGGGTGAGACGTCGTACATGTAGACCATAATGCTGGAAAATACGACGGACTATGCGATTGCGGCCGACCATGAGGGTTATGTCGTAAGTGTTCACACGATGAGGTACGCTTTGGACCTGTGCACTAACAGGACCATCTTCCAATTCAATACCGATCTCTAGTTCTCGAATAGCATGTCGTGGCAGCGCATCATTGCTCTCGACTCTATAGACCTTACTTATCTTGTAACGTGGATGCATGAGTCGATTGCACAGAGGACCATCATTGGTTAGCAAAAGCAAACCTTCTGAATAGCAGTCCAAACGTCCAACCGGACTCAGTTTCATGTTCAGTTGTTTCAGAGCAGGAAGATCAGCAAGACATGGGTGCTCATTATCATTTTTGAATGAGGTCAGTGTCCCTGCAGGTTTATAGAGCATATAGTAGAGCAGTGCCGGTGCAGTCTTTGCGACCAACACCCCATCAACATGGACTTCTGCTTCAGATTCATCAATATCTTGACCAATACTTGCGACTTTGCCATCAACCAGGACTTTTCCTTGTCGAATGAGTTCTTCGGCTTTTCGTAACGAACAAAAGCCAGCAGCACTAAGCCATTTATGTATGCGCACTGTAAATATCCTTAGACGTGGTAATGGAGTGCTTTTAGCAGGTTCGGAAGGCCTTGAATATGCCTTTTTAGCGAATCAAAAGGTGTAGGCGAGAGTTGCCAATCATTTCTGCTGGCTACGTAGCTCCTTAACTTTTTCAGCAACGTTTTTTGCATCTAAAGCTGGGTCTACATCGCGGTCCACAGAACGAATTTTCAGAGTGTCGTCGAGGATGAACGTATAACGCTTGGAAATATTTATAATCGGCATTTTGGCCCCAAATTTGGAGGAGATCTCACCTTTGGCATCACTCAATAAGGTGAAATTAAGTTTGTACTTGTCTTGAAACTCTTTGAGCTCCTGCACTGTATTCGTACTGATTCCGTAAACTCGAATATTATCCTTTTCGATCACTTTGATCGCATCTCTAAACGCACATGCCTGTTTTGTACAACCCGGAGTGTCCGCTTTGGGATAGAAGTAAAGAACAGTCCAAGCTTTTTCAGTATTTGGTGCAATCGAAACATTTTGTCCATGCTGGTTTTGTAAAGTGAATTGTGGAGCTTGTGCACCAGTATCGAGAGCCAGAGCATGAGTGCTAAAAAGAGTTGTAAGACCTGAGAGTATAAGTTTTTTAAAGCGTGTCATCTAAGTTCTCCATTTGAATTTATGTTTTTTACATAACTACTAAGCAGGCGATCCCTCGACTTCGTGCTTCGCACTTCACTCGGGATGACATTTTTGAAAAGAGAGGCTGTAGATTCGTGATCCCGAGTGAAGTCGAGGGATCGCCTGCTTAGCAACTATGTAAGACCGTAGTGCATTCTCACAAAAACGGAATCTGCACATTCTTTTGCTTAGCCACATCCTTTGCTCGATCATACCCTGCATCAACGTGACGAACCACTCCCATTCCTGGATCAGATGTGAGTACACGTCGCAGTCTCTCGTCAGCTTCTATAGTACCATCCGCAACAATGACCATTCCAGAATGCAGAGAATAGCCCATGCCAACTCCACCACCGTGGTGGAAGCTAACCCAACTCGCTCCATTTACAGCATTGATCAGCGCATTCAATATTGGCCAATCAGCAACAGCATCGGAGCCGTCTTTCATGGCTTCAGTCTCTCGGAAAGGAGATGCGACGGAGCCGCAATCCAAATGATCACGACCAATCACAATTGGGGCCTTTACTTTGCCAGAGCGTACCAACTCATTGAATAGTAAACCAGCTTTCTCTCGATCTCCGTAGCCAAGCCAGCAGATGCGTGCAGGAAGGCCTTGGAATTTTACTTTCTCTTGAGCTGCATGCAACCAACGATGTAATTTTTCGTCTTCGGGAAATAATTTGACAAGCTCCTGATCAATCACTGCAATATCTTGTGGATCACCAGAGAGTGCAACCCAACGGAAGGGACCCTTGCCGTCGCAGAAGAGTGGACGAATAAATTCAGGAACGAATCCCTGAAATGCAAAAGCATTGCTACAACCTGCACGCTCGGCTTGTGCACGAATGTTATTGCCGTAGTCAAAGACAATAGAACCATGCTTCTGAAATTCAACCATCGCTTTAACGTGCTCGACCATCGAAGCTAAAGACTTTTGCTTATAAGTCTCGGGATCTTTTTTGCGTAAGCTCAGCGCCTCGCTCAAATTCATCCCACCAGGAACATACCCGTTCAATTCGTCATGTGCCGAAGTCTGATCGGTGACAATGTCGGGAATCACTCTGCGTCGTAGCAATTCTACATACAGCTCAGAAGCATTTGCTTCAAGTCCAATGCTCAATGCTTGTTTCTTTTTCTTCGCTTCCTCAATCCATTTGAGGGCCTCATCTAAATTTTTTGCAATGCGATCGAGGTAGCGTCCTTCCAGGCGTCGTTGAATGCGAACCGGATCAACATCAACACCAAGGAACACAGCTCCTGCAATTGTTGCTGCAAGAGGTTGAGCCCCTCCCATACCTCCAAGGCCTCCGGAGAGTATGAATTTTCCAGATAGATCCCCTTTGAAGTACTTCTCACCACAGCTTACGAAGGTTTCGTAGGTGCCCTGCAGTATGCCCTGAGTCCCTATATAGATCCAGGAACCAGCAGTCATCTGCCCATACATCATGAGCCCTTTTTTTTCGAGCTCTCTAAAATATTCCCAATTGGCCCACTTACCGACAAGGTTGGAGTTTGCAATCAAAACACGTGGTGCATCCTTGTGTGAGCGAAAGATTGCAACGGGTTTGCCAGATTGCACTAGTAAGGTTTCATCGTCTTCGAGGTTTTGCAAACATTGAACAATTTTGTCAAAGCAATCCCAGTTGCGTGCCGCTTTGCCTGTGCCTCCATAGACGACGAGCTCGTCAGGATTCTCTGCAACTTCTGGGTCTAGGTTATTCATTAGCATGCGAAGAGCTGCTTCTTGGGTCCATCCTTTGCAAGTTTTTTGTGCACCGCGTGGTGCTCGAATCGTGCGCTTCATCGTATTTAGACTTTCTCAAGGCTTGATGTTGACGAAACAAGTCGGACTCTGGAACGATAACGCAATTGTCGTCTTTTTCAAAGGCGTGAGAAGCTCATAGTGATCTAGAGGGATTCGAAAATGACAAATGCATTCTTAGAAAAATTAGGTATTCGTCCCGAAAATGCTCCAGTCTGTACAGGACGTAAGTGGTATGGACAGACGGATCAAGGTCTTGCATCGTTTTCTCCCGTGGATGCAAAGCTTATTGCCAAGGTAGGGCTTGCTCAGGCACAGCACTATGAGCAAGTTCTCGCGACCGCGCAGAATGCTTTTAAAATATGGCAGACTGTTCCTGCGCCTAAACGTGGAGAGTTGGTGCGTAAGATCGGACAGAAACTTCGTGAGTTTAAAAAACCACTTGGTGAACTTGTTTCTTATGAGATGGGTAAGTCTCTGCAAGAAGGTTGGGGTGAAGTCCAAGAAATGATCGACATCTGCGATTTTGCAGTGGGCTTGTCCCGACAGTTGTGCGGTTCGACAATGCACTCAGAGCGTCCAAATCACCGTATGTATGAACAATGGCATCCACTTGGTGTTGTAGGTGTTATCACGGCTTTCAATTTTCCTGTCGCTGTTTGGGCATGGAATGCGATGATTGCGACGGTTTGTGGAGATGTGACTCTGTGGAAGCCCTCCGAAAAAACACCACTTTCGGCTATTGCTTGTTTTAATCTCATTGCGGATGTTCTTGCAGAAGAAAATATTCCCGAAGGTGTTTTCAGTTTGATCATTGGAGACGTCTCAGTTGTTGGAGAAAAAATCCTAAGCGATTCTCGCATTCCTCTTGTGTCTGCAACAGGATCCACACGTATGGGGCGTCGCGTTGCAGAGGTTGTGGGTAAGCGACTGGGTCGTTCTCTTCTCGAGCTTGGTGGCAACAATGCAGTGATTATCACCTCGCATGCTGATCTTAAAACAACCATACCTCCTACCGTATTTGGCGCAGTAGGAACAGCAGGTCAAAGGTGCACAAGTGCGCGTCGTGTGATCATCCATCCTGATATTTACGATCGTGTACGTGACGCATTTCTCAAAGCATATCGCACACTCAAAGTAGGCAACCCACTCGATGAAAAGAATCATGTCGGTCCATTGATCGATAAAGATGCTGTGAATACTATGCAAGATGCTTTGCGCGTGGCACAGGAACAGGGAGCAAAAGTTCTGTTCGGTGGAGAGGTTCTCAAAGGAGCAGGATATGAATCCGGATGCTACGTGTTTCCAGCTCTAGTCGAAGCAGATGCAAAAATGCCGATAGTTCAGGAGGAAACATTCGCACCGATCCTCTACTTGTTACGCTACGATGGCAGCGTAACAAATGCGATTCAAATTCAAAACAGCGTCAAACACGGCTTGTCATCTGCAATTTTTTCTAACGACTTGCGTGAAACTGAAGAATTTCTCAGTGCATGGGGCTCAGACTGTGGCATAGCGAACGTCAATATAGGAACGTCGGGTGCAGAAATAGGTGGAGCCTTCGGTGGAGAAAAAGATACAGGAGGTGGGCGAGAATCTGGATCGGATGCTTGGAAAGCCTATATGCGTAGGCAAACCAACACGATCAATTTTGGTAGCTCGGCTCCTTTGGCGCAAGGCATACGCTTCGAAATCTAAATGCTTTTGCCATTTGTAACTGATGACTTAGGATGGTTTCAAAATCACCAATTTTGAACATCACGGAGTCAGTTATGAGAGTCGTCCCTTGGCGTGTACTTGGCCTCGTCTTGATTGTGTCATGTGGCAGTCCCTCGCAACAAGCAGGAGAGGCAAAACCTAAGAAAGAATGGACTTCGGCACACAATCCCTTTCGTTTTGATGCAGGTTCCCTCCAAAAACACAATTATTTGCAAAAATTTAGTGAGCTCCCTCGTGAGGGTTCTCTGAGCAAAAGACCATGGACGGATGACTACTGGCCAAGTGTGCGTGGTGGTATCAGCTATAGGTGGAATGATAGTGCTCGTTGGTCTAAAGAGAAACTGTACGCCTATTCTTTGATTCCCTACGACAAATTGAGTAGTGTTGACTTGAAAAAACTCTCACCAGCCGAAAAGTTTGACATCTTCCTTGGGCGCCGTAATTATCCTTATACACAGATGGAGCGTGCACGTACTCAAGTCTTGAAAACAGTATCTTCTAGCCCATATTATGATCGAAATTTTGATCTTCCCGAGTGGGAAGGTTTGTGCCATGGCCTAGCACCAGCTGCATTGTTTTTTGATGAACCTCAACCTGTCGTTGTAAAAGGTCCATCTGGTATCGAGGTGCCTTTTGGATCTTCGGATGTGAAAGCATTGTTAATTTATTTCCTCACAGAATCAGATGCACCAACGTCGTTTTTGGGTACTCGCTGTGATGTAGATATCAAAAAAGTTAGACATGACTATCGTCGGGGGCGCATATCTCGACGATCCTATGAGGAGCAATTGGAAGAATGTTCTGGTGTGAATGCTGGAGCCTTTCATATAGTCATGGCGAATCAGATCGCACGCTTGAATGAAGGGTTTGTCATCGATCTTGATCCAGGTCCACAGGTGTGGAATCAACCTGTTTATGGGTTTTCGACACGCATCGTGCGTGAAAAGTCTGGAGCCAGTGTAGGTGCAGCTCCTGGTACTGTGAAGGAGCTCGAAATGAATACACGCATAGATTATATGGATGAAATTGACTCTTCATGGGAACCTGATAGTGACGAAGGGGTGTCTCACAAAACCTATCTTTATCGCTTAGAACTCGATGCTCACGATAATATTATCGGGGGTGCTTGGTCTGATGACGATCATCCAGATTTTGCTTGGAAGCAAGAGCAACCTGAGTTTAAGGCAGACTTTAGTTACATAAAGAAAATCTACGAAGCATCTCTTAGACAGAACTCTTGAAAGCTCAGTTTACTGTAAGTTGGCAACATTGGTAGGTGATCTTGCGGTCGCTACTGGTGCCTTGTACAGCCCACTCTGACGAGATTTTTTGAACAGCCATATCTCCTGCACAGAGCTTCATTCCGGTTGCAGCGCTGCTTCCTGTAGCGTTCAAGACTATAGGTCCTGTGCATGCTGTAGCTGTTACTTTCTTTTGCTCAGGGTGTTCGACGGGACAGCAGATGTTTTTGAAGCGGAGATCACGCTTGCTGGCATCATAACTGACATTGAGACCTGCAGAAAATTGTTCTGCAGGACAGCTTGCGTCTCCTTTTGCATAAAATGCATTATCCCAGTCTTTAGCATCACACTGTTCCGCAGTTTTAGATGCAAGTTTTCCGCTACTATTTTCATAGAAGGCACACGTAAAACGAAAGTGTCGAACACCATCCCAATTGGTGTCAAAACCGACCAGAAAGCTCTGACCCGGGCAGGTGAAGTTGAACGTATTTTTGTCAGGAACAAGTTCACGAGTGGTTTGGCTTTGCGTTGCAGATTGAGCCCATCCCGTTACAAAGAGGGCTCGTGTTTTTGATCGAACCAATGTTTCCGCTTTCAGTTCTGTGATGGGCATCAGCATACAAAAAGCGAGACATAATTTTTTTGTTAAAGCAAACATCAAAACTCCTTAGCGTTTATCACCAGTAAGAAAGACCTCTCGTCCATACAGAGCTTGCGTTGGTCGAGCGTTCTTTTTGAAGAGGGTTTGTAGTTGGTCTACCTGATTCGAAGATACGCTACTACTGTCACGAAACAGTATCCACATTACATTTTCTTCGCATGGAGGTTGAGTTTGAGATCCTTGGTAGCTGAAGTAGTCGCGCGTCTTTGGAAATAGGCTTGTAGGATTGAAACTAAAGGATTTGGAGGGATCTTGTTTCTGTTGAGGAATACTATTTAGCATCATGTCGATTGCAGGATGTCCGCGTTCACCTTGGTCGAAAAACGCACCAATAATAAGTGTTTCCCCATGTTCATCCTGGTGAATAAGCTGAATTTCGATTTCATGCGAAGTGCCTTGGATCTTATGCTCACTCGGACTATGGAGGCGTATAGTCTGAAGCGTATATTTGTGAGTACCCCAACGTACAAAATTGGTTGGGGCCATTTTAATATTCATTATGTTGCCATCATTTCCCAGAGTTGCGGTGCTTTGTTCGTAGGAAATCTCGAACGGTTGCCGAACCGTCTGCACTTTTACGTTCTCGATATTGATTGGAGACTGCTTTTGACCATTTTTGCAGAGACTAAAAGCAGGATCTAGATCACCCCATGCTTCGGGGCCCTGTGGTTGAGCATAGCTCCATTTTCGTGGGATAGAAGTGGGAGCTTTCTCTGTGTGAGCATTGTGTTCTGAGTGGGTGGTTGTTTCTGCTGCGGTTGTCGTTGTTGTTTCGTGCGTTGATGTATTGGTATCACTTGCGCTTTTTGTATGATCATCTGCAAGGGTATGTAGTTCGTCATCAGGGGTTGCGAGAATTTTTTCCATCTGCTTGTCCCCACCTGGCATGAGGGTCGATAGAAAATAGATCAGACCAAAGGTCGCCACACTTAAAAATACGGCAAGAAGCCACGCCGAAGTTGGTTCAATTCTGAGTCGTTTTTTCACGGGTACTCCCCTAGCGTTGCAAGCACTGTCTATTTTAGCATAGGAGATCTATTAGCGGCGGAAGGTCTTAGCTGTATTTTTTAGGACAGCTCTTCTTGTCGTACGATGTCAATGAGCTCTGCATGCATATTAAGGCTCAAAAAGAAGTACTGCCGGTCTTCTTCGTTCCAGTTATAAAGGGCGTTACTGATATCGAAGGTGGAATCTGGATCATGCATATGAAACATGAATTCGAGCACACAGTCCTGGGCTTGGGTAAGCTCATCATCATAATAAAGCTCGAAAAGCTCCTGCAAATCGATGTCTGGAGCGAGGAGCTGAAAACACGGCCACTCTTTGAGGAGAGTTAAGAAGGCTCGGTCCTCATCCTCTGAGAAAATAGAGGTATCGATAGGCTTGTTGTCGTCGATTTTTTCAACTTTTTCTTTGACGCTTTGAAAGGCTGGTATCCGATTGCCAGGAAAGTTAATGACAGTACCCATATTGCTTTCCCTTTAGACATGTCTCAACGAAGGCTCGAAATGAGGATTTTTGTAGAACTTTCCAAGTTTCGACGTATGTTAATAGCAACAAATTTGCGGGCGTCAAAGTCTATTTGTAAAGAATCTAAAGATTGCCCGTCGCTTATGCAGATTATCCAGCCGTTCTGATGGGTTGGCGCGCTATTTCATTGCTCTGACACTTTAGTCAGGAGTATGCTCAAAAAAAAGAATCCGGTGGGAGCGGTAATGAAAATTTATGAATTTCCAAAAGATCCTCAAAAACGAAAGGCACAAAAGGCCTTAGAAAAGAGATCTGCTGAATCGAAAAAACCAACTTATCCCACTTCTCAATCTCAGGAAGGTGTTCTTCTCGAAGAGTATGGGGAAGACATCGATCTTAGCAAAATTAATCGCATTCTATTCTTTCGTTACATTCGATGGTTTCCTAGTTTCAAACCATTCAAAGCATTGGTTCAAAAAAGTGATCTCGAATCCTTGTTTGAATATTACTGTAATGAAAATGTTTTTTCTGAACCTCAAGAGATTATCTTTGAATTTCTTGTTGAGCTTCTTTCTCCCTATGACTGTGGTTTTATGATCAAAGAGATTTACCTCTTTCTTCCTCGTGAGGATCGTGAAGGCCTCATACGTGTGCTTTCCGATTTTTCGCATTTTATTAAGTGACAATTTCATTCCTTCTAATCGCCTGCAAAGTCAGTGGAAACTCTGATTTCTAGTCTTTATGTCAAGTTCATGCTGAGCATCTCCGAAGATATTTAGCGTCCTAAGAATCGAGGCGCAAAAGCTTCCACAGGAGAATTGATATGCGTGCACAAGTGTGTTTGCCAATACTTGCATTCACGGTAATAGGATGTGCTGATCCTATAGCGACCTTGAATAAGGAACTTGAAAAGCAGGGTTACATAGCCTACACAACCCCGCTACGTTTTGCTGGTACCGGAACGCTCATTGGTGGTAGCCCAAGAGCTATGAACCTTATCGCACCTCCTGAACGCTGCTTCCCAGGAATCAGTGGAGGAGATTCTCCTTTGCGCTTTCGTGATGACACAACGTTGCCTAACTCTAAAGCAAATTTTCTTGTGAACGTGAGTGTTTCCGGAGATCTCTTCAAAGCACTTGGATCCAGTGCGCCAACAATTCGAGCAGGTGCTGCTCTTAATGTGGCGCAAGCCATAGAGTTGGAATTTGATGGTGTGCATGTAGAGTATATCGACTCCATACGTCTTGTTGAATACTATAGAACGAAGATTTCAGAAGAATGCCGTTTGTGGCTTGATGATGTTGGATTTATTAGTCAGGCAATCGTTGCGGATAAAATGCGATTTTCTTTCTACCAAAAAGATGGGGGGAAGATTCAACTTACGGTCGATAATATAAAAAATCTTCTCAATATCTCTGCTGATGCATCTTGGGAAATCGAACGTGGATCAACCATTGTTATCACTTCACCAAAGTACATCGGCTATCAATTGGGAAAACTACGCAAAGAAGACAATGGAATGAGTTTGCGAAGAGCTAGCAAAGTTATGCTCAACCACTGGATATTTACTAGCGTCGGCATTTTTCACTAGCAAATCATTGAGAATACCTGTCTGTGTAGGTAAGTTTTGCATCTCAGTCCAGACCATGGCTTATGAGTTAGAATATACGTGAGACTTTCCTCATCCGGAATGGATCAGTTAGGAATTTCATATGCGAATATTTTATCTCATAGGTCTGACAGCTGTTTTTCTAGTGTCTTGTCAGATGACCAAAAAAAATAAAAGTCGCTCTGCCAACCTCCAGAATAGAAATGCATCTGCTGCGTTTGGAGAAAAAGTAGATGCTGAGACTTTAAATGTGAGCCTCGGTGCACGTGAGTTCCAAAAAGGAAACTTGTCAGGTATTAGCCTTGTTCCAAAACTCGATCCTAGAGCTAGTTATATCGCTTACTCCATATGTTCTAAAGGGACTGCAAACTGCATAGAGGGAAATATTGACGGACTCTTGCCCGATGTGCTCTACAATGCTCCCGAAGGCCCTGAAGAAATAAGCTATCAGGCGTGTGTAATTCCCCAGCGTGCTCTGAAAGAAAAATGCGGACCCAAAAAAATTCTGTTCTATGAGCATACCGGAAGAAATTCTCCACCTACACAACTTGCTCTAACGGAAAATACGGATTGGACTCACCAACTTCTACATAAAGGTGAGGATACACAGCAGGCCTTACGCATGTACCTAGATGCTATGCCTGAAGTCGATGACGCAAGTTCAGATTTTGATGTATGGGCTATGAACCTTGCAAGCATTGATCCTAAGGTGCTTGGTCGACTTTACCTAAGTGTTGCTCTAGATGATCAATTTGACCGTATTCGTAAGGAAGTTAATAAGCAGAAGCGTCCAGGTAAAAATGCAGGAACAGGTCATAGTGAATTGGGTATGGGTCTTTTGAGTTTGGGTCACCCTGTACTAGCGAAAGCATTTTTCCAAGATTGGAAACACGAATATCAGAACGAGATTAGTGAAACCGCAGACTATGTTCATGGTGTGGAATCCATGTTTACATTTGGTTCTCAAATTCAGTCGAATCGTGATGATGCAGACCTTACTGCAGTCAGTATTGCTTTACAATCACTCTCGGTCGCAGGTCCACGAGCTGCATTGCTCGAAAAACTTGCTGGCATAGAGACTGAAATCAAGCAATTTAAGATATTGATTTTTGAAAGTGAAATTAAAGCAAAAACAGTTGGGAATTAGCCTGCAGTCGCAAATACTGCGGCTTAGCGACTAAGACTCAACATGAGGGGGTATCTCGTGCAAACAATCTACGGACTATTTCTTGGTCCAATGACCGTCTACTGGTGTGTGTTCTGGGGAATTGCTGTACTAGCCTTAGGCTATAATGGAGCACCTCTGCTATTTTGGACGCTTGCAGCTACAGCAATTCTTGTAGGTTTTGCTGCACCTGTTCCAGTCCTTATTGGATTTGCAGCAGTTGCAGTATTTTTTAACATCAGCTTTTTACGACGTCTTCTTTCAGACTTGGTGATGGGTCAGATGAAGCGTATGGGATTTGTTCCCAAGATCTCGGATACGGAACGTGCTGCCCTAGAAGCAGGTGTAGTCTGGATCGAGCGTGAGTTTTTTACGGGTGCCCCCAATTTTAAAAAACTAATGCGCAAAACCTATCCTAAGCTGACGGAAGAGGAGCAACGCTACATCGATGGTCCTGTTGAAGGTTTGTGTAAGTTGATCGATGATTGGAAGATTTGGAAAGATCGCGAGATTCCTGAAGAAGTGCTCTCGTTTTTGAAAAAAGAACGTTTCTGGGCCTTCATCATTCCCAAAAAATATGGTGGCCTTGATTTTTCTGCGCATGCACACTCCGAAATTATTATGCGCATTGCCTCGCGTTCCATACCAGTTGCAATCACTACAATGGTACCTAACTCATTAGGGCCTGCGGAATTGCTGATTCACTATGGTACCGAAGAACAAAAAGATTACTACTTACCACGTCTGGCACGCGGAGAGGATATTCCGTGTTTCGCTCTGACCGAACCAAACGCAGGTAGCGATGCTGGTTCGATTGAGGCAGAAGGTGTGCTCTTTAAGGGTGAAGATGGACAACTTTACCTACGTCTTAACTGGAATAAGCGTTGGATCACTCTAGCTGGGATTGCAACAGTGATCGGTCTCGCCTTCCGACTCCGTGATCCCGAAAATTTCCTCGGCAAAGGCAAAGATGTTGGTATTACGTGTGCTCTGATTCCCGCAACAACAGCAGGTATTACTCGTGATCGTCGTCATGATCCACTGGGAGTACCGTTTTACAATTGTCCAACCCAGGGCAAAGATGTCGTGATCCTCGCGGAAAAATGTGTGATCGGTGGGCTTGCAAATGCAGGTCAAGGTTGGAAGATGCTTATGGAGTCCCTCGCAGCTGGTCGAGGCATTTCCTTACCGTCACAGAGCGCTGGTGCTTCTAAACTTGCAGCACGTATAGTAGGTGCTCATGCTGCAGTTCGTAATCAGTTTGGTATTGCAATTGGCAAGTTTGAAGGTGTCGCAGAAGTTCTAGGCCGCATCGGTGGTCTCACCTATGCTTGTGATGCGATGCGTGTACTAACAACGAGTGCACTCAACCAAGGGGTGAAGCCTCCCGTTGTAACTGCGATTACAAAATACTACGCAACCGAACTTGGGCGCAAAGTCGTTACCGATGGTATGGATATCTTGGGGGGTGCAGGGATTTCGCGTGGACCTCGCAATATTTTGTCTAACCACTATGTAGCAACCCCACTGGGTATTACAGTCGAGGGAGCTAACGTTTTGACGCGTACTTTGATCGTATTTGGACAGGGTGTGTTTAGAGCACATCCCTACGCATATCAAGTGATCAAGACTTTGGAAAATGGAGAGAGTAAGTCCTTTGATCGAGCTCTTTGGGGACACATCGGACATCTTGTTCGTATTGGTTTTAGAGCTCCTCTACTCAGTCTTACACGAGGACGTATTTACAGATCTTCACCAGATGTGAATGCTCGTTACTTCCAAAAACTTGCATGGGCTTCTGCCTCTTTCGCTGCAACAACTGATATGGCAATGGTCTTGCTTGGTCCAGAGTTGAAGACAAAAGAAAGTTTGTCTGGTCGATTTGCTGATATCCTTGCATGGAACTACATCGGTTTTGCTGTGCTCTATCGTTTTGCTTCTCAAGGACACCCCAAGTCTGATCAGGTTTTGGTTGACTGGGCTATGAAATATATTTTTGCACAAATTCAAGTTGCCTTTGACGGTATCTACGCAAACTTGAAATTTCCTGGTGTCAGTTGGCTGATCAAGTACGGTATAGGAACCTGGTCGCGA
Source organism: uncultured Pseudobdellovibrionaceae bacterium (assembly GCA_964635325.1). GTDB lineage: Bacteria > Bdellovibrionota_B > Oligoflexia > Oligoflexales > Bog-1112 > BOG-1112. The sequence continues at coordinate 10,874 of CAZWOL010000019.1, read as the reverse complement.
CTCAATCGCTTTGATCGTGAAGCTTCTGATGAATTGAGTTACGAAGTTGCAGAACTTCTTATGCATGCCTCAGAAGCTCGTGATCGTCTAACTGTAGGCATCTATCAACCTACAGATCGCAAGGAATCGATTGGTCGTCTCGAATTTGCTTTGCAAATGACCGAAGCCAGCAAAAAAATAGAACAGAAAATCAAAGATGCAGTGCGTAAGAAAGTTCTTCCTAAAAAGAAAGTTGATAAGCTGCATGAGGCTGCATGTGAGAAAGGTGTTATCACAAGTGACGAACTTCGCGATCTCAAGCTTGCAAAACAAGCCCGTTGGGATGCGGTTCAGGTGGATGACTTTTCCCAAGAAGAATATCTTGGACGTTCTACAACCACAAAATCAAAGCTTCGAGAAGTGTCGTAGCTCGTCACTCCTCGTCACCCCGAGAGTAGTGCGAAGCACGGATCCGAGGTGGCGCCTGCATAGCCAATGTGTAGCAGCGATTGGATAAAGTGAGATTATGCGACTATCAGTCTTAGCTCATGCAAAATGGATGCTTCTTCTTGCCTTCGCTTTGATTCTTTCTTGCAAAGAAAAAAAACCCGATAGCACCTCACAAGGAGCGACGCTTTGTATAAAAGAGCCCTGCACTGAAGCTGGTATTGCTAAAGCAAAAGAGACCTGTCTGAAAACTGTTGGTGCCAAATGGCTTGATACTAAAGACTGTCAGATTCCTGCTTCGTTGGGGGATTGTCGTAAGGTTCGACAAGACCTTGTTTGGGATGGGATTGGGTGTGTTGCGGAATCGAATCCACTCAATTTCTACCGTCTTTGCGCGGCTAGTAATCTTCTTCCAGCAGTACTTGATACACTTAATGTTGTGAAGAAAGATTTTAACAACTCCAACTGCCAGTCGATGAATTTTGCTCTGTCAAACAAAACTGAGATGGTTTACCAAAATGCAAATCTTGTTGATCTTACTCTGTTTCAAGGGTTTGATAAGCTTGTAAGCCTTGATCTTTGGAATAACCGTATTATCGATCTTAGTCCACTTGCAAAACTTACAAAGCTTGAAATCTTGAAACTTGGGCACAACCAAATTGTGGACCTCAAGCCTCTTGCAGCTCTCACCAATCTCAAAGAGCTCTATCTCTTTGAAAATGCAATTGTGAATCTGAGTGAGTTAGCAGGCCTAAAAAATCTAAAGATTCTCGACCTGCGTAGCAATCCAATAGGAGATTACAGTGTGGTGAAAGCGCTGAATATTCCTGACTTACGCACAGATTAGAGACAATGCAATCTAAATACGTTTCCCTAATGCGAAGATTAGACCTCAAAACTGGACGGGCTTGCTGCGACAATCTTGATAATTTTTTCTTCGAGTTCAATCATACGTAGGCCAACACTCTCGATGGCAGCCATAACGAGGCCGAAGGCTTTTTCTCGGTTGAGCGGGTGTGGGGCAAAGATTTGAATTTCACAGTCTAGAGCTGGGTCCATAATAAAGCTGAACTCAGACCACTGGGCAGTCTCTTCAATCACCTTGCTAAGGGCAATGGGACGTGGGTAGTTGATGGTCACATCTTTTTTGCTTTTGTGCTTAGTTGGTGCGACTGTTGCTTTTGATGCTTGCGAGCTGTCACTCGATTTAGATTCACGAGTACTGTCACCCTGCTGAGGATCTTTTGGAGAAATATTTTCAATGTCTCGTGGTACCATCGCAAACCTCCACAAGGGCTTTCGGAATGCGATTTAAAAAATTGAAAAAAATGTTTAGGGATCTAGTTATTTCAATTGGATAGAATATCCAATGAGGTGAGGTCGGAGTTATTTCTCAGAGGTCAGCAAGCGTAAGGCATGAATTTCTTTTTTCATCCAGCTTCCGAGGGCCTTGTAGACCATCTGATGCTGCTCAACAAGGCTCTTGCCCTGAAAGAGTGAGCTTTTGATCTTAACTTCCCAGTGATCTCCTCCTCCTGTGAGGTCATTTGCAATGATGTCGGAGTTGGGAAATTCAGTTTCCAACCGATTTTTAATCTCTTGGTCGCTTAGCATGTTGAATTCCTTTCGAATTATGGCTTTTCCGAAATCTTCATAAAGAAAAACCCCTGAAATGGCAAGGTCTAATACTTTTGTTCTTAAGGATTTCTGCAAGGCGCCGATCAAGCCCGAGAGGACAGTAGCGTTCTCATCAGTGGAAAGGAAGCAATATGCATTTCCCTCGTCTAACAAAAAAAATGTTTATACTCTTATTTGGCCTGTTTTTTTACGGTGCTGCGTGCTCGAATGCACCAGAAGCTCAAGAGCCAGTTGCGGCTGATGAAAAAGCAAGTGCCGATGCTGCAGCTGCGCCTGAGCCTGCTGCAGATGGAGCTCCTGCAGAAGCTGCAGCTACGACGGATGAAGCTGCTCCAGCAGCAGACGGTGCAGCTACAGCAGAAGCAGATTCAGCAGAAGGTGCGGATTCTGAACTTGATGCTGGAGCTGATGAAGCAGCAGCTCCTACTGACGCAGTCGCAGCTGGGTCAGCTCCTGTTGGTGAACAGCGAGAGGTGCGTTACATTTTGTCAGATGGAACGCAATGCTATGCCGATGCGAATGAAGCTAGTGCTGTCGTTGCTAAATACCAGGTTGGTGATCCAGTGGTCGTGCTCATCCAAGGTGATTGGGCAGAGATTGCAGAGCACCGCTTTGTAAAGACTTCCGCTTTGTCTATGAAGATTGTTCCTCGCAAACGCCTCGATGGTTGGATCGCCACCGTTAAGCCTACAACTCCCTAACGAAAACTACTCCTAGAAATGCTATACTAGCCCTTTCAGAAGAATCCGAGCAGGAGTTTCGAAGGTGCTAGGTCATGCTATTTCATCATTGGGACGTTCTCTAAGGCAGGGTGGCCTTGGTGTTGAACGATATTTTTCTTTCACCTATTCGGCATTGCGTCAGATTTTTGTGCCTGCTATTGATTTTAAATTGCTCATCGCACAGATGGAATTTATTGGTGTACGTAGCTTTGCGATCATCGTGCTTGCTGCAATCATGGTGGGGGGGGTGTTTGGTATACAGTTTGGCAATATCTTTCGAACCTTCGGAGTTGAATCCTTAATTGGAGCAGCAGCTGCTTTTGCTTTGTCAAAAGAACTCGCTCCAGTCCTGGGTGCTTTTCTTGTCACGGGTCGTGCTGGTTCGGCTATGGCTGCAGAAATTGCGAATATGAAGATCAATGAACAGCTTGATGCTATGCGGGTGATGTCTGTCAATCCGATTGGTTACCTTGCAAGCCCACGAGTACTCGCTTCGATTTTGATGGTACCACTACTGTCAGGTTTTTTTGTGATTGTTGGTGTCTTCTCTGCTTTTGTTGTAGGTGTGTTGCTATTTGATATCGATGTGGGGGTCTTTCAAGAGCGTATTCAATGGATAAATAAACCCAAAGACGTGATAGAAGGATTGCAAAAAGCGGCAATCTTCGGTGCTATTTATTCTTCTATATGCTGCTACAAGGGCTTTCAAGCATCGGGAGGTGCGCGTGGTGTCGGACGAGCAACTACCGATGCGGTCGTAATTTCTCTCGTGGTTATTCTTGTGAGTGACTACTTCTTAAGCTATCTGCAGATGCGTCGTATTTTCTAGTTTGAACGCTTTAGAAATACAAGGCTTTCCAAGTGATAGGTATTGGGGAAGAAGTCCAGAAGGTGCGTGTCAAGAATCTCATAGCTCCCTAACAGCTCTTTTAGGTCTCGTGCTAGAGTGACTGGGTCACAACTCATGTAGGCAATGAAACGTGGGCCTAGCTCTACTAAAAGAGGAATGCACTCCTTCATGCCTGCGCGAGGTGGATCTGCAATAAGAAGGTCGTAAGACTTTGCTTCTCGTGCTTGTTCCTGCAAAAAACGCTGTGCAGGAGCACAAACATAACTTGCAGAATGGATGTGATTGGCTGAGACATTCATCTTTGCTACACGAATAGCGCTGCTAACTTGTTCGACACCAAGAATCTTGCGCCCTTGTGCAAGTCCAAGAGAGAGGTTGCCGGATCCACAGAAGAGATCCAGAACCGAGTGCACTGCGTTGTGTTCTGCAAAAGTTTTGATAAGACGTCGAACTTTATGATTCAGTGTAAGGTGCACTTGCTGAAAATTTCCGGGGCAGGTGTAAAAGTCAAGATCAAGGTCACGTTCCCACAAAACGACAGGAGCTTTAGTGAGCTCGGTTGCAAAACCTACCCAACGCACAGAACTGATATTAACTAAGCTCTTTTGCAAGGAGCGCAAAGCATCTACTCCATGCAGTGCATGCAGCACAATTACGAGAGGGGGTTCTCCCTGAGCTTGAGCAGCAGGCAGTACCTGCACTTCCATGCGAAATTTTTGTGCTTTGGTTTTGGTCTTAAGCTGCATCAGTTCGCTAATGAAGCGATTGATTAGGGGGTCTACGTTGCGACAATGATCTATAGGAACCTGAGTATGAGAGGCTCGTTCCATAAACCCAATACGAATACAACCTTTGTCGTCAATGGTGCCACGAAAGAGTGCTCTATTGCGATAGTACTCCGAATTTGCATGATGAATATGTATCTCTTTCTCGAGAGTGATTTTCCCAGTGCGATACAAAGCATCACGGAGAAAGGCTTCTTTGAAGACGAGTTGCTGCTCATAGGGAACACTCTGCCACTGACATCCTCCGCATTCGCTATCAAACTTGCAAAGTGAGGCGATGCGGAGTTTGCTCGGACTCAAAACTTCAATAACAGATGCATAGGCAAAGTTTTTTTTCGACTCGGTGATCCGAACGAGAACTTCGTCCCCTTGGATGGTATCAGGAACAAAGTAGACTTTGCCATCGTGTCGCCCAACTCCATAACCACCAAAGGCTTGTGACTCGATTTTGAGATGTATATTTGCAGGACCTTGATTTTGCATATGTGTCTTCCATTTTTCCTGGATTGGAAGGACTTCTAACATTTTTTGGGGGCCCTGCCTATCTCGAAGAAAGGCCTGTATCGAGCCCTTCGCCAAGAAGGCGTCGATTCGGAGGTCTTACTTTGAAGGATCCTCTTTTGCGGTCACATGCAATGATGCAACAAGATCTTCGCTGCGAGCGTAATTCAAAGCCATGAAGACATCCGAAACAAATTGCTTCAGTGTCTCATCGACTTTCGCGTGTCGTTTTCGTTCGCTCTCCCAGGGGCTCGCAAGTGAGGAATTCTTATGGTTGAGCAGTATGCCGCTTTCGATACCGCTGCTGTGATTCCATGTGAAATAGCGATCTTGGTACTCAAAGTACCAGGAATGTAGAGCTCCATCGGAGTCATCCCAAACAACCAACTGGCTCTGCTGTTCCCCGTGAAAGCGTGCAACAGGATGCATAAACTTACGTTCTTGCAATGAGGGATCTAATTCTTGTAATGAGGCACCAATACGTGCAGGTGTGAGTATTCTTTCTATGAAGTTTTGGACCTTTGGTGGAGCATCTATAATAGCGAATCCAATAAAACCCTTACTCTTCCAATTTACACTCGCCTTGATTTCAAAAATCTCTTTTGCATAGCGTATGCGACACAAATATACGTCTCCAACCTTTAGACGTCCAAAACAGCGTTCACCAACCTCACAGCAAAAACCCCCACTCGAAATATCCCGAATCAGAAGTATGTCTTGGTCATTAAGGAGCGAAATGTGCTTGTGATCGATGTTAAATCGCTCGTAGATGCGACGATTCCTGTATTGTTTTTCAGGCAGCTTCGCACGTCCGGGAGTTTTTTTGCCTCCTTTGCGCAGCTGCTCAATAAGAAAGAGTCTAAACATTGAACCCACTTATAAGAATTTCTCTCCTAGCTTGATCGTCGGAAAATTTTGCCGCATGAGAATAGCTTCAGAGTTGCTAGCTAAGTTCCGAATTTAATAAGGCTAAAATCTGCTTTCGGAGGCCTTGTTCAGTGCTCAGACGAGCCCTTATTTTAGGAATTTTCACGCTAGCCAGTGAGGCAATGGGTCTAACGCATGAACCATGGACCATGGACCCATTTGATCTTGCAGGTGGTGGAGCTGTACTGACTTGGTCTACGCAAAATGATATTCCAGCAGCAAATCCTGCTTTGCTCTGTCTTGGTCGCAAAAATTTTAGGTGGATGGGCCTACGTACTTCGTTTTATCCAGGTGCACAGTCTGTTGACCTCGTGCGTAGTATGGCAAAAGATTCAAGTGCATTGCAGAAAAAAACCCCACAAGAATTTATCGATTTGGTCTTTGACAATCCTTTGCATCTTGGTCTTTCCGAAGTCATGAGTTTTATCACCCGTCACTTTGGCCTCGCTCTATTTGCAAATACCCAACCTGATATCAAAATTTGGCGCAATGGTGATCCAGCAAGAGGCGCCGGGACACCCAAGTTGATTTTTAACAATGAAGCTTATGGTGGAGCGTTGGCTTCAGTAGCTGGTCAGCTATCTTCTTTTTTAAGCTTAGGACTCACCGCAAAATATTTGATGATCACTCAGGGTGCTGTCGATATCGATGTAACGGATCAGGCAGCTGCATCTAGTGCTAAAGAACAATTTCAAAGTCAAAATCTCAGCAATCCTGCAAAGGCCTATGGGATGGATGCTGGGCTCTTGCTTTTTAGAACTGGAGATTTCCTAGATTTGAGACTAGGTGCTACGCTTGCCAATATCACACCTATGAAACTGTCTGCACCAGTTGAAAACGCACCAACGCTAAGAGCTTACAATGTGGGTGTAGGTCTTACGCTTCATTCTTATGCAGATGCCATTCATATTTCTGCAGATTACAGAGATCTTACAAATGCCTACCAGGAACCACTCTTTAAACGTGTTTATGTCGGAAGCAAAATCGTTATTCGTCGTGTTTTAGGTCTTGCGACTGGTATCTATCAAGGCTCTCCAAGCTATGGGGTGGAGCTTGATCTTTTTTTGCTTAAACTTTCGCTCGCACAATACACACGTGAATATGGTGATCATATAGGAGTTGACCCACGTAGGATCTATGTTGTTTCTCTTGCCTTAGGAACATACTTTTGATGCGCATAGCTAATTTTTACAAATTTCTGTTCTTTTTGTTTCTAAGTCACTGCGGCCAGTCCAATACGCTCTATTGTACAGCAACGAAGATTTTCAAAGTCTGCACTTCGCAGAGCGATGATGAAAAGGCTATGATTGCTTTGAACGAAGGTGACTATGATGAAGCACAGCGTCTGCTTGAAGCTTTGATTGCAGACGACCCTCTCGCTTACTTTCGTTACCCTCGTCTAGGTGCAACCTATGCTGCACAAGCGCAGTTTTCGCTGACTAATTTGTCGCAACTCAACACGGGATCCTCTTCGGGGCTCTTTGACAAGATCTCAGGTTTTCTTCCGACGCCAGATCCAAACAATCTAGCTGCTTTCCAACCCATACTTGCAAAAATGAAACAAGCTCGGACCATATTGCTTGCAATGCCGAAAGTGGAGCGTACCAAAGGTACATCTTTCTATGGAGCCAGTGCTGAGCTGCAGCTTATTTTGTATCAGATGGCCTATTCAATTATGTACATCAATCAGTTTACTGTAAAGACCAGCTCGGGGGCCTTGGATCCAAATGTTCTCGCCTCAATGACCATTGAAGATGCCCAAGCGATCATCCAAAATCTTGTTGATGCTGCACAGATATCTGGACAGACGAACCCAGCTTTTAGCGAAGCAGCCTCAAAAATAAACGCACAAATCCAAAGTACAAGCGGTAGTGATGACAAAGAGAAGGTCAGCGGCTTTCTCAAAGCTCGCAATGCGGGACATCTGCAATAGCTTTTGTCTAGATCTTGGTTTTCCGTTATCTTGTAGGGATGAAGAAGAAAAAAAAAGAACTCAAAAAAATACCGTCTAATGCCTTCTCTCGAGGGATGTCACTTTTTAATCTAACCGTAGCGACAGGAACTCGTCTTGCGGGAATGAAGATTGCGGATCTCGTAAGCTCAAGCGAGGGCAAAGAAAAACGTCTCCAAGACTTTCTACTTTCGCAGGCGTCTAACCTCGTCGAAGAACTCGGTAAGCTCAAAGGTAGCATCATGAAAGCAGGTCAGATGCTTTCGATGTACGGCGAGCATTTCTTTCCACCACAGATCAATCAGGTTCTCAAAGCCTTGCAGTCTGACTCTAGTCCCGTCGTCTGGGAGGAGATGGAAAAATGCATTCGTACTCAATTGGGTCCCGAACGCTTTGCTCAGCTTGATATTGATCCTGTCCCCATTGCAGCAGCCTCGATGGGTCAGGTATACAAAGCAAAAGTCAAAGCAAGTGGTGAGTTGCTAGCTCTTAAGGTTCAGTATCCCGGAGTGGATGCAGCGATCGATAGCGACTTGCGCTCGCTCAAGACCATTCTCTCAGTCTCACATCTGGCCCCAAAGGGGTCGGACTTTGATGAGATTTTCCGTGAAATACGCATGATGCTTCACTATGAGATCGATTACCTGCGAGAGCTCGAACAGACGCAGTGGTTTGGTGAGCAGCTAAAGGACGATCCTCGCTTTATAGTGCCCCGCGTCTATCCGGAGTTTAGTACCAAACGTCTGTTGGCTCTGTCATTTGAAGAAGGCGTGTCGATCGATAGTCTTGATCTTGCACGACTCGATCAAAAGCGTCGCAATGCTCTTGCTTTGAGCATCGTTGAGCTCATGTTTAGAGAAATATTTGAGTGGCGTTTAGTGCAAACAGATCCCCACTTTGGGAATTATAAGGTTCGTCTTGCAGATGACAAGCATGCGCATGATCGAGTTATACTCTTTGATTTTGGTGCAGTTCGAAACTTTCCCAAACGTTATATAGAACCCTTTGCTCATCTGATTCAAGCAGCTCTAGAACATGATCCTGATGCTATCTTTGAAGAAGGTATGCAGCTTGGTTTTATGCGTGAGAATGATAGTGAGAAAGTCAAAGATCTTTTTGCACAGCTCTGTTTTCTTGCTATAGAACCGTTCGAAGAACGTTATGCAGGTGAGAGCAATCCCTACGTTTGGGCTGAGTCTCGCTTACTGGAACGGGTCACTGAAATTGCTAAAGATGCGATTTTTGCCTTTCGATTGCGTCCACCACCCCGTGAAGCGATCTTTCTCGATCGTAAAATGATCGGTGTCTATACCATCCTGTCTAAGTTGAGTCTGCGTGCTGGCCCTCGTGAGTTACTGCTCCACGCAATTCAACCTTACATCGACTAGGCTTAAAAGTTTGGGTCAAATTATAGCCGTCATCATGTTCATCGTAGTTTTGTAATTTCGCACAAAGAAAATCTCCATTTTGATAACGAGATTTACAAATCTCGCCATGCGGACAAAATCATTTGCAAAGATGAAACAGCTCAGAGTATCGCTCTACCAGGTATGACAACCCGAAGCGCTTCGAGAATTCCATTCTTACTCCAACAGCGAATTGATTGTACACGGTAGAGTACGGTCCAAAATTACAGAGATCTCTCCAATGCCTTTGATATCTAACGCTACATTCTGAAGATTGTCGTTTGATTTTGCTCCTGCTTGCAGAATTTTGAAAAATGCTGTCTTGAATTTTCAAAAGAGTGAGTTGACATATTTCATTTACTCCCGTAAATCACCTGTGCAGATTCGGGCGATGAACGATATTGATTTTCCGGAAGTGTAATAATGCTTAGATCCATCATTGCAGCTTTGTTATTATCAGGTACTTCCATAGCTGGAAATTATGCCTATTATCCCAACTCCCCACTGCATATGGGGGGAGGTTACAACCCTTACTTACCAGATGAGATATATCTTAATTGTATCGAGCATGATGGCGAAGGCCCAGTGGATTCAGACGGTGCAACTTCGACTTATGTATCTTTAGAACAGGTCAAAACTCGAGAAGATTTTTATCGGCACATCGATTTTTCTGCCTCTATTGCCGGCAGCTATAAATTCTATAAAGGCGAAACATCGGTACAAATGGAATCCGAACGGGCATTCCACTCAGACTCCTTTTCTTGGATTGTCCTTTTTCGTAGTAACTATGGTCGCTATATCTTAAAAAACCCACGTTTGAAGCCAGAGTTTAGTAGCTATTCCCACACGGAACTGTATCAGGCTTGTGGCTCAGAAGTTGCTATTCACAGAAATAAATCTGTAATGGTTTATGCTCTATTTACTATTCACAATGTTAGTGCGTCTGAGCGGAATCGTTTGGAGACACATTTCAAAGGAGGTGCAAATGGTGGGGTATGGAGTGCTAGCGTTGAATCAAGTTACAAGAAGATTGTACAAGAAGCAGCCGCCAATAATTCAGTTCGACTATCAGTCTACGCTTTAGGGGGAACAGGTATAGTTGATTTAGCTGATATCATAAATTATGCATCAGATGATCCATACCAGCGTTTCCTTGAAGTTCCTAAAGTTCTTAGAACTTATATAAAAACAATGAAGCCAGAAAATGCAGTGGCAACCTCGTTTTCAACGATTCCTCTCAAAACGCTGCAGCGCAATATTGAACCAAAGTTTGTAAACTTTAATTCGAAGCAAATATCATCAATATACAATCGTTACATGGATGCAGTTTCGGTTACAAATAGAATTGATAGCATTTTGTATGGTCCAGAACGAGATCTTTACAGCCTATCGAAGGATGAAAAGATATTGCTTGAAGATTTGAATGTTGAATACAATAATGCCCAAAATTTGTATGCAGAAGCAGCAAAAGAATGTTTTATAGAAGGCAATCTTTGCGTGATACCTACGGTAAAACGTACAGCCATTATATGGCCTCGTCCAGCAGAAATATCCTCCTGTAGTTTTTACCAAAAGAAAGCATTGGAGTTAGGAGCAATTACACAGCTACAATATCAACATTTTCTTCGACTAGGCATTGCTCCAGTCCCTTTCATAGGAAGCTGGAAT
>CAZWOL010000018.1:0-48610 GCA_964635325.1 uncultured Pseudobdellovibrionaceae bacterium | reverse complement strand
GATGAACTCACAAATGTGACATTTGCTTGGTCATTTAAGGAAATGGTCCCAGAAAATGTTCGTTTTGAAATCGCTTATGATGCGCAATTTAAAAATAAAATCACTTATAAAGATCTTCAACATGGTTCGGGGCTAACATTAGCTTTGGAGCGTGGTCAGGACTATTATTGGCATGTCATTGTTCGTCAAGCAAATGCAATAAGTATGTCCGAAACCAATCGTTTTTCTATTGCTGTGAAAGAGGGACAGTCTTCACTCGCAAGTGCGCCTGAGCATCCCATTTCAAACAAAGATAATGTGGGAGCTATCCGCTGGGTTCAGCCAGGTTCTGATAATATTCACTATGCTTCTGTAAAGCCATCAATCCAATTAGAATGGACACAAGCACCAAAGGTAGTCAATTGGGAGCTGCATTATGAAAAGATAGTGAAAGAAGAAAAAGGTCAGTTGAGCTTTAGCGAAACGACAGCAAATATTGAACTACCAACGGAGGGACTCTGGCAATTTGAGGTTGTAGGAACTGATGCAAAGGGGAAGGTTGTAGCAAGTACCCAGAAAATGAAAGTCAATCTTTCTCCAAAGTTGACATTAGAGGCGCCGTATCTAATCGCTCCAAGCTCTGGAAATCCAGTTCGAGTTGCTGTAACTGCATCTGCGGAAGGTTATGTGAACTTAAAATGGAATTCAGTATGTTCAGCAACAAGTTACGATATCAACCTTTTATGCTCGAATAATCCAACGGATGAAAGGAATTTTTCCTCACAAACACCAAATTATGAACTTAATGGTTTAAGTTGCCAAAAATACAAAGTTAAAGTTCGTGCTCGAGATCGTATGGATCAGCTTAGTCCTTATTCAAGAGACTATGAAATTGTCTTAAAATCAAAAGCAGCTTCGAATAAGTCTGCTGCTGTAAGCCGTGACCGAGTTTCACATTATCTAATTGCATTAAAAAACCAATAGAAGGGACCTCTCTTCGTGAAAACTTGCCCTTCCCCTCGATTGCTTAATATTTTTCTGATCAATCTTCTCTATTTTCCAGCTGTTTTGATTGCTGGTGAATCTGATGTGGCTAGTGAAAAAATAGAAAATTCTAGCAATCCTGTTGAAATCGAATGGGATGCAGTTCCCAATGCCAGCTCGTATGAAGTTGAGTTTACGGATAGTACCTCTAAAATCCAGGTCTTAAAGACTCCAACGAACTCGATAGCATCTCCGCTGGAATGTGGGTCTTATACGATTCGAGCAAGGAGTTTTGACAACAAAAATTTTGGAGGAGTGTGGAGCGAAGTTAAACCTATAGATGTTCCTCTCCGTCAATCGAAGATGACATACCCTAATGCTGAAAGTAGTTTTCAAGCAACTGAACATGCAAAAGTCCATAAAGTCGAGCTAAAGTGGGATGCTCTAGAAGAAGGAGTTCGATATCGGGTCGAAATATTGAATGAAAAGAAGGAACGCATATCTGTTCATGAGACGAATGAGAGTTCTTTAACCCTTGATCTGCCTGTGGGTGCCAAATATTTTTGGCATGTTGAATCTACAAAGTCCGGATGTAAAGCTGATCCAACTGTGGATTATATCGGTTTTGAGATTGTTGGAATTTTAGATGTGCCGAATGTAAGTCTTGATGTTCGTGATATAAATTGGACAGTTAGCGATGGGGCGGAAACATTTGACTATGTTTTAGAGAATGAAACTGTAGACTCTGTTACAGGACAAAAACAATGGAGTTCTATTATTTCGAATACAGGACAGAGTTCGAATCAAGTGACTTTGGCTCGGGATGCTTCTTTTGGTCGCTATCGTTTCTCGGTTGTTGCAAAGGGACATCACTTTCTTTCGTCTGCTCCGGGTGTCCTAATCTTTAACTATAATGAACCTCCATCATTTCCTCGACATTTAGAATTAGCATTATACGGTATTTCAAGCGGCCTTAATCTAAATGTCTTTCGTTTCTCAGGTGCGGCATATTCAGAAGTGTTTGGAGGCATCCTGTCCTATGAGCAAGGAGCACGGTCTACTTCTTTTGTAAATGCAACAAATCAAAGTGAAGAAAATCAAAAGATGGCATATTCAAAAGTCGCTATAGGCCCTGCTATGAATGTGTTATTAGATCGCGGTGCCTTCTTTTCTTTACGTGCGACATATAATCGAGAAGTCATTAAAGCCTTTGAGGTCTATAGTGCATCTCAGGAGCATACAAGTTTTAGTCTAGAAGGTGGTCCCTATTTTGAAAGCGGAGCATACAAATTTATTTTTAACATTTCTAGAGAGTTTTTAATTATTTCGCATCCAATTAAAGTAAATAAATATCTACATTTTGCTGGTGGAACCTCTCTTGAGCGTCAAATTACGGACTATTTTTCATGTGGGTTGATTTATTACTACGAAAGTTTGAATTATCAGTATATGAATAGAACCGATGTTCTGTCTTTTTATAGTTTTGATGATCATCATTTTGGATTGTCCATTAAATGGATAGTTCACTAATCTGGATTGTTAGGTTCCTTCAATTTTGTATTTTGCATAAGGTGAGTCGATAATTACAGGTTTAGAGTCTTCGTCGTAGAATCCCTTGACTGTAAATACTGTGATTGGTTTCTCTTTTCCTTTTATCGAAACGGCTTGAAGCTCTTCGAATATGAATTGATCTGATACTTTTTCTTGCAATGCGGCTGTCACGAGGATGTCTACTCCAAAAGCTTTTGTCATGCTTTCGATACGCGAACATACATTCACAGTATCTCCAATAACAGAGTATTCTAAGCGTTCTTCCGCACCTACAATCCCAGAAACGCATAGTCCTGTGTGAAGTCCGATGCCAAAACGCAGGGGGGCTTTGTTGTTAGCTATGCGTTGTTCGTTGAATTCAATAAGCTTGTAGCGCATTTCTAGTGCGGCAAGCACAGCATCTCTGTGTTCTGTTCCATTTGCTTTGGGGGCGCCCCAAATTGCCATGATGGCGTCGCCAATGAACTTGTCAATCATTCCATGGTTTTTTGTTATTACTTTTACCATAGTGTTGAAATACTCATTGAGAAGTGCAAGCACATCTTCTGGTTCCATTTGCTCACTCATCGAGGTAAATCCACGTATATCACAAAACATAATTGCTATGTCTTTGCGAATACCGGTTCTTTCCATTGTTTCTGAGGAGAGTAAGTCTTGAGCGACAGAGGATCCGTGAAATTTGTGAAGGATATCCTTTGCTTTGTCTCGTTCTCGCAGACCTTCTAACATGGATGCAACTGATTGAGCAAGGCTTCCGACTTCATCTGTTGAATTGACGAAGCGAGTAACTGGGATGTTGAAGTTTCCTCGTCCTATGGAACGTGCAATTCGTGCAAGAATGACAATAGGATTTGTCAGTGTTAGAGAAAAAAGAAATATTACAATTAAGGATATTGATAGTGTGATTCCAGTTAGGTAATAGATCTCTCTGCGAATCATCATGGATGGTTCTAGAATGATGGATTCTGGAATCTCTGAAACTACAACAGCACCGTATTGAGTATGGGCAAATGCTCCAAAGAAGGTCTCTTGGCTATCGATATTATGGTATTTCGTAGCTCCTTGAGCTAAAGTTGATTTTAGAGCTTGTTCAACAATTCCTGATGATTTGAGTACTTTACCGCTGAGGACGAAGGCCTCGTTTGGGTGAGCTAGAACAACACCGTTGCTGCTAACTAAGTAGCTTTTTCTAGCATCGATCTCGGCAAAAACCTTCTGGAATGCGGATTGTCTAATGTCGACGACCGCAAAATAGGTCACAAGGTTATGCTCGTTTTTAAATAGAGGGAAACCGATAGTGATAATTGGCATATTTGAGTTGTCATGATTGCGGTTGAGGACGAGAAATTCTCCTTTGAGGATGCGTGCAATCGGGACCGGTGAATTTTTTTCAAGTTTCAGAAGGTCCGCACCTTTGATTCCTGTACGGCTGAGCTTTTCTTCACTGAATAGTTGTAGAACTTTTGAAATATTGCCGTCGTTACTGTAGAAGCTAAGTGACAGCATTTCCTCATCATTTGCAAAGCTTGCTTGTACTGCTTCGTTAATGGCCTTTGAGTTTTTTTCGGCAGCGACTAACGTCGATGCTAAAATGAAGACTTTTTCTTGCATGTTTCTAAGAACTAGATTGATTTCATGCGCTCGAACATTGGCAGAGGATAAGTTGGCCTGCTCTTCTCTTTTTGTTGAAACTTCTTTGAAAAGATTGGCTGCTTTGAAAGAGAGAGGAATCGTAACAGCAAGAAGTATGGTTGAGATTACAACAAGAAGCTTTGTAGAAATTGAGATTCTAAATGGTAGTTGCATGCGGGGATATCCTCTCGATTGCAGGCTCCTTTAATTTCTAGATCTATAATATACTTAAAAATGAATTTTTTTGTGAAATGAGGACGGGAGAGTCAAATCTGTGCGGAGCGCGAGACGATTCCTTTTGATTTTGGTTATCTCGATTCTTGGGCTTATAGGTACACAATTTTGGTACTCAAAGTCTAAAATTAGCTTTGCTTCCAAAAGTGAACCTATTGCCTATGTGCGTGGCAAAAAAAATGATGCACAACAAAAGCCAGGCGAGCGATTGATCTGGAAAGATGTTGAACAAGGGCAAGTTCTTTATCGAGGTGATGCTGTACGAACAGCAACGGATAGTCAATGTGATATTGTCTTTACAAAATCCGGATCTGCAATTCTTGTCGAAGAAGATAGTTACATCGTATTGGAAGAGATGAAAGGAGAAACAAGTCTTCACCTTATGACGGGGTCTTTGGTAGCTAAGGGTAACGGCTCGGCTCCAGTTGTTCGTGTAGGGGATTATGCGCTTAAACTGGATAAGGAAAAATCGGAGCTAGCAGTCTCGGCCCATAAGGGTGATGTTAGTGGATGTGTTTTGAGCGGTGGGCTTAGTTTGGAGGATGGTTCTGCTAAAAGACGTAACCTCGATTCTGGTCAGTGCAATCGTTCCAATATTACTGCTGTTGCCTATCCCGGTTCTAGAGCGCTGATCAGTCGTGTCAATAGTCAGGCTACAACTCAAATTCGATTCACTGGTGAAGTTGGAAAAAATCAAGTTGCATTGAATGTTGGACGCCAACGAAACTCTATGCGTACTTTAGCTACAACTAAGGATCAAGGTCGCGATGGACGTATCGAAGCAGTTTTTCCAGAGGGTGTATCCTATTGGGAGCTTGTGACTACATCGGGAGGCAAAGAGATAGCTCGGAGCTTAGTTAGTAGAATAGAAGTTGTAACTTTAACAGCACCTACTCCACTTGTGCCAAATGACAATTCGATCATCAAAACGGATCAAGATAGGATCTCTGTTAATTTAAGCTGGAGTGGATCCAAGCTTGCTAAACGCTTCGTTTTAGAAGTTGCGAATGATCCAACATTTACGGGTAAGTTGGTGCTGTCAACACCCTTAAATGAGAGTGACCGATCTGTTCAGTTAGAAACAAAGCATACCTATTTCTGGCGTGTACGTGCCTTATGGGACGATCCAACGCTCCCGCCTTTGTACTCAACTCCAAGGCGTCTGTCCGTTGCTGCCATTGAAAAATTATCGGTGCCCACTTTGCTTTTTCCCACAGAAGCTAAGCAGGTGAGTATGGATACTTTGCGGCATAGTGGACTCGTCTTCAAATGGTCCGATGTGCCTGATGCTGAATTGTATTCACTTCGAATAACGGATGCATCGAAGAAAACATTGAATTTCGAATCGCGAGGATCTTCACTCAAAGTTGATCACCTACCTCCCGGTAAATTGGAGTGGAGCGTACAAGCACAGAACACGCTAACTAAGTCGATTTGGGCTAGTCCAATGACTTTAGAAATTATTGATACCATAGACCTATCTTGGTTGAGTCCTAAAGATCACACAATCGAATCTCTGCAGCCCAAAACAACTGTTGATTTGAGTTGGAGCATGGCACCAGGCGCAACACGTTGGAAGATTTCGTATATGAATGCAGAGAAAAATCTCAAAGGTGATCTTGAGGCAGCAGCAACACATTTTCGAATGGCACTTCCAGCGGGTGTCTGGCGCTTCAGAGTTGATGCCTATAATGCGAAAGGTTTTTTGGTGGGAAGAACTGATGATTTTCCGCTTTCGATCTTCTATGTGCCACTTCTCGATCCGCCCAATCTTTTGGATTTGCCACCTCCCCAAAAGAAGCTAGTTGCAAAGGGGCTTTCGCTGCGTTGGCGAGCTGTTCAAGGTGCTGCATCTTATGTCCTTTCATTAAGCAGAAAAGATCAATTCCTTGGACATTATGAAACAACACAAACCCAATATGATATTTCAAATTTAGCACCTGCTCGCTACAGACTACAGGTTCGCACCAAGGATCATAAGGGTCGTGTAGGAAAGACCCGGGACTATAGTATATTACTGTCACAGGAAAGCGAGGTTCCTCCTCCTAAGCTTCAGCAGCTGCGTATTAAGTGAGATCGAGAAATTTCATAGTTAGATATCCAAGTCTCCTGTATAAAGCTTGTCTTCAATGAAATGCAGGAGCACCTAAGATGGATAAAAAGTTTCAAGAAATGATTGCGTTTGTCGAGAGCGGAGCGGCCGCCTTGGACGATAGTGGAATCTTTGGCATCCCAACCACCCTGGATCAGGCGAGTCTAGTGCTCTACCCCGTTAGCTGGGAAGCAACAACCTCCTATGGGGCGGGTACTAGTGCAGGACCCGAGATTATACTCGAAGCCAGTCGACAGATGGATCTTGAAGATCCATGCTTTGATCGTCCCTATAGGGCTGGTCTTTACCTTCATGAAGGGGATCAGCGTATAGCATCAATGAACGAACAAGCATCACAACTAGTCGAGAAAGTTCGCGATAATGAAGACGCTGATGCGTGTGCTCAGGTCAATGCCCTCTCTGCTCAAGTCAATGCGATTGTATACGAACAAACAGCTCAGCTCTGTGATCATAAGAAATTTGTTGGTCTCATCGGAGGTGATCACTCCTCACCGTACGGATATATTAAAAAACTAAGTGAGATGCACTCACAGTTTGGTATATTGCACTTTGATGCACATTTGGATCTTCGAGACGCTTTCGAAGGTTTTCAACACTCGCATGCATCCATCATGCATAACGTTATGAGCGATTTTCCTCAGGTCTCCAAACTCGTATCCATTGGTATTCGCGACTATTCTTTTCATGAAAAAAATTTCTGCATCGAAAATAAAAATCGCATCTGCGTTTTTTCAGACCGTATGAATTTTAGACGCAAGCAAGAAGGGGTTTTGTTCTCACAAATTTGCAAAGAAATTTTGTCGGAACTCCCTGAAAAAGTTTACGTATCCTTCGATATCGATGGTCTCGACCAACGTTTTTGTCCATCAACAGGAACACCTGTGCCAGGAGGTCTTGAGTTTAATGAAGCTGCGTATCTCATTGAACAACTCGCCCTCAGTGGGAAAACCATCATCGGCTTTGATCTCTGTGAAGTCGCAAAATCTTCAACTCCATCGGAGTGGGATGGTAACGTAGCAGCACGTATGCTCTATAAATTGTGCGGGGCTCTCCTGTATTCACAGAAGAAAATTGGACTTGCAGCACCGTTCTAAAGTTGTGTTCAGTGCATTGTCACTTTGACATGCTGTGATCGAGCTCGACAGAGTTTTGGAAAGTTCCTAGGATGGAGATTCAATCTTCAACCTGGGGACAAAAAACTATGCGACGTCTAGCTTTGCTTTCTTTCGTTTCATTATTTTCAAATCTAAGTTTAGCTGCAGAAAATAAGCTTAAGTTCAATACCTTCAAAGGCTCTTTTCACTCTTTTGCAAAAGCGGAGGGGGCGGATAAAAAAATCATAGGTACAGTACAAATGCAGCTTGGTCCAAAGGGAACAGATTTTAAAATGCATGTCGAAGGTCTAAGTCCCAGCAAAGGGTATATTTCGCATGTGCATCTTCTGAAATGCTCAGACCAAGATGCAGGTGGGCACTATATGCAAGATCCAAAGGGAAAGGTTGGAGAGGCTAACGAGATTTGGTTTCACATACCTGCTAAACACACGAGCTTCAAGACAGATAAATCCATAGCCCACATCGTTCGTGAAGATGCACGCTCTATTGTTGTTCACGAGAATGTAGCTGGTATGCCAAAGCTGGCATGTGCAGATTTGGAAGCACTGAAATAGCTATATTTCGTATTCTGCTCATGATGCTGTGGTCTCCTGTTTTCACTAAAGGCATGAAGCGCGGATTTTAACTCATCTAATTTTTAACTTATACATTTTACAACCCTCCCAACGCACCGTGCTGCAATTTTGTCCACGCTATACAACAGGAAGGCGAAACAATGCGAAGAAAGATTCTCGGACCTCTGCTTATGATACTCATGCTTTTGAACCCTCATAAGCTTCATGCGAATTGGGAAGATGTTTTTGTAGTTGTCGGTATAGGAAGTGTGGGTGTCGGGGTCCTGGGTATGATTATTTCTGGGTCCGTATGGGCTGCACAGGCGCAGGTTCCCTACTGTGATTCAGATTCTGAGTTTAATCATCTGACCACTATATATACAAACTATCCTTGTACGCGCTCTGTAGGGTGTTACAGTCGATCTTGCACTCCTCTTTTATATCCAAGTACATGCACAAGTAAAACGTTCTTTTGCCAAAATTCTAAAGGTGCACAGACAGGTACTCTTATGAAACGTGGGGGTAGCTATGATGGAGCATGGATTAGCTTTGCCTTTTTTAGTGCTCAAACTGGTGTCGGAGCTCTAATGGTTGCTTTTGTTGCTTGTAGATAAGAATCTATCTTGTGAGGAATAATATGAAAAAGAAAGTATCCACCTGGATTTGTACATTGTCTCTTTGTGGTGTTTTGTCCTCTGCTAATGCTCAGGCTGTGACGTTAACAACCCCTGAAAAAGTGAATATGGCCCTTGGGGTTGTGCAAGCTGCAGGAGCTGCTGCGCTAGCGGTTTTGACTTCGTATGGTGCTGTTCAAATGGAAGAGTCCAGCGATTATTTAGCAAAGATGCCTGCTGATGATCAAAGAAAAGCAGAAAGTGAACGCTTGCTCAGTGCAAGAGATACATACATTGGTGGAGCTGTGTTATCAGCTGCTGAATTTTTATTAGGCGTCGGACAGTTTGCTCTGCCTCTAATTGTAGAACGACCTGAGCGACCACTGATGTTTGGGGAGTTGCTAAGTTTTCTCGTAATGGGCGGCAGTTTTGGACTGGGTGCCTACACTTTGTCGATCGTCAATACAGTTTGTGATCCAGATACGGAAGTTTTTGGAGCAAATGGACGCTGTTCGCTCGATGCAGGCCAGTTGGAGGAATTGAAAGCCCAACTTGCACCCTATAGAACAGATGGAGCTAATGGGGAAGCAATTGTTGCAATTCGTTCGATACTAACAGCTCTTGATGTGTTCAACTTTGGCTGGGGCTACTATATCTGGCACACAAACGAAGTCATCGAAGCTAGTAAATTGGCAGCTGCAATGACAAGTATTGATGGACTGGCAGAGAACGTGAAAAGTGACATTAGAGCTGCAGCGAGTCGAGCTGTCTTGGTTCGTGCAAAGAGCCTCAATGTTGTCTTGAGTACCTTGGATGAAGCAACACGACTCGAGGTAACAAGGACCCTTAGCTCTAAGGGAGGAGAAGAAGGTGTGCAGCTTGTAAGTAAAGCTTTGTAGGCAGTTGAACCTTAGGTGTTCTATGCCTTCGGAACTTTCTTTTTCTTAAGCTTACCCTTACCCAAACGGCTGCTGCTCTGACGTTCTACCAAGATCACATCCGGGATCATCTCTATGCTCTTCACGATTTGATAGAGATGATCCAAGTCACGTAGAGAGACTTCAAAGAGCAGTATGCCTTTGTTGTCTGCAGAAACTTTTACCTCTGCCTTAAGAATATTTGCTCCGCTTTTCGAGATAGCCATCGTAATGTCAGCAAGCACTCCCTGTCGATCAGCGGTTAAGATGCGTAGATACACTTTATGCGGACTTTCATGTTTCTCTGTGTGTGCCCAAGTTACTTTGATGCGACGTGCAGGATCGAGGTCTAGGCCTCGTGGGCAATCTACGCGATGCACGGAAACACCTCGACCACGAGTGATAAAACCAAAGATGTCCTCTCCCGGTAGAGGATTGCAACAACGACCGAAGGTCACAAGAATGTTGTCGAGGCCGGAGACCAAAACACCAGATCCTGTGCCCTTTTCTGTTGTTACAGGAATCTTCGCTTGCTCTAACGCTAATTCAATTGCAGGGCCGTGCTCAGGAAATACTTTGGCCATGAGCTCCTGCAAATTAAGGCGCCCATATCCAATGGCAGTCAAAAGCTCATCAAAGGAGCTTTCTTTTGCAAATTTTATAAGCTGTTCACTTTGCTTGCTATGAGAGAATTTATTAAAGTCGATGCCTCTGCGATCAAGCTCATTGGAGAGAATCTCTTTACCAATCTTCTTGCTCTTGGTGCGTTCTTCACTGCGAAAGAAGGAGCGTATTTTGTTGCGAGCTTTGGAACTAGCAATAAAGTGCAACCAGTCTTTGGAAGGGCGTTGGTTGGGAGAGGTGAAGATCTCGATGATGTCTCCGGAGCTTAATTTGTTGCGTAAAGGTGTAATGCGCCCGTTCACCTTAGCGCCTACTGCACAAATGCCGACATCCGTATGCACTGCAAATGCAAAATCGAGTGGCGTGGCACCAACAGGTAGCTGAATCACATCTCCGTGCGGTGTAAATACAAAAATCTCTTCGTCAAAAAGATCAACTTTGATCGCAGCAAGAAATTCAGTTGGATCTTGAACATCGTTTTGTAGCTCCATCATCTGACGAAGCCAGGCAAATTTTTCGAGGTCGGTTTTTTCACTTTTCTGCTTAAATTGCTCTTTGTAAGACCAATGCGCAGCAACCCCGTACTCACAAATACGATGCATATCTCTAGTGCGAATCTGGATCTCAGCAGGTGTTCCGTTCGGTCGAATCACCGTCGTGTGCAGCGACTGATAGTAGTTGGGTTTTGGCATGGCAATATAGTCTTTGAATCGTCCAGGCATTGGTTTCCACATTGCATGAACAATCCCGACGGCTTCGTAGCAATCTTTCACAGAGTCTACAAGTATACGAAATGCAAAGAGGTCGTGAATGTCTTTAAAAGCAAGTTGGCGATCAACCATCTTCTTGTAAATCGAATAGAAGTGCTTGGGTCGTCCGGAAACACGTGCGTTTTTGAAGCCGTATTTCTTGAGTTCGTTTTCGAGAATTTCGACCACTTCTTTGATGTAGACTTCACGTTCTTTCTTTTTTGCGGCTATGTTGCGACTGATCTCTTTGTAGATTTCATACTTGGTTTCTTTAAGGCAGAGGTCTTCGAGTTCGCTGCGGATATTGTAGATACCAAGACGTCCAGCAAGTGGAGCGTAAATATCAAGGGTCTCTTGAGCTATACGTCGACGCTTTTCAGCAGCAAGAGAATCAAGAGTGCGCATGTTGTGCAGTCGATCCCCAAGTTTGATGATGATCACACGCAGGTCTTTGGCCATGGCGATGATCATCTTGCGGAAGTTTTCGGCCATGCGCTCTTGCTTGGATGTGAACTGGATTTTTGCAAGCTTGGTAAGACCATCGACGATCTCAGCAGTCTCGCTTCCAAATTCTTTTTTGATCTCTTCAACAGTCGTATTGGTATCTTCAACAACATCATGAAGGAGAGCTGAAACCAAGCTTGTCACATCGACTTTAAGCTCAGCAATGACTTCTGCAACAGCAATGGGATGGCAAATATAGGGCTCGCCGGAACTGCGCTTTTGATGTGTATGCTTTTCTGCAGCAAAACGATAAGCTTTTTCAATAAGCGCCAAAGCTTGATCATCTTTGATATATTTTTGAACCTTAGTGAGGAAGCGAGCAAACATCTCTTCAGGTGACGAATCGATCGTTTTCTTGCTTTTAGAATTAAGAGAAGATTCTACAGGTATGTTGGCAGAGGGATTGGAATTCCCCCCTTCGTTGTGAGTCATGTTTCCTCGCTAAGGTTCAATAACATCGGGCTCCGAGTTGATGAAACCTTCCATATCATTGAACTCTTCAATCAGTCTAGCACAGTGCTTGCGCCCCTCATCAGGACTAAGGCTAACTGGTGCGCCGTTTTCAACAAGATCCTTAAGTTCGGCAAAGGCTTTTTCGAGTTCATCGTTGACTATAAAGTGTTCGAAGTTTGTGCCTTCTTGTAATTCCTTACCTGCAGTATTTAAACGACGTTTACGGACATCGAAGCTATCGGTGCCACGGTTACACAGACGGCTCCACAAAACTTTGATCGAAGGAGGCATGATAAAAATGGCGCAGGCATCAGGGTACTGTTTGCGGATATTTTTGGCACCTTGCACATCGATCTCAAGAAGAGCCTGGTGTCCAAGTTTTTGAATGCGCGTTATTTCATCCTTCGTAGTGCCGTAAAAATTACCAAAAACCTCAGCCCACTCGACCATGTCTCCATTTTTTACTTTTTGTAGAAAAGTATCCCGGTTCATAAACCAGTAGTGCTCGCCATCAACCTCTCCGACTCGGATTGGGCGTGTCGTAACACTGACGGAGAAGGAAAGATGGGGAATTTCTTTTACAAGGCGTCGTGTCAGTGTTGTTTTACCCGTACCAGAAGGTGCGGTGATGATGACTATGGATCGTTGCCGCTGTGTCATAGTGTTGCAAGCCTTAGGATAATCCGGTGGTCTGGACCCAGTCTCTCTATCGGTGAAAGTCTCGTCCCGTTTTAAAGGTAATACGCAAGGTCTCAAAAGAGTTCGAGTAATTTACTCATTTTTATCAGTCTAAGATAGCTTGGTCAGTAGTTTTTCTTTGACCATTGAAAACACTCCTAAGCTTCTTTTCAACGGCTTAGGATCATTTGGCTAAATTGCTCATAAGGAGCAAGGAGATGAAAGCTTACATTCTATATTTTAGCTTCGTTATGCTGTTGGGGTGTCGCGGTGTTGACGAAGGTGTGTACAGGGCTTCGCGTTATGGTGCTGGAGAAGCGCTTCCTAACAGCTACATTCTCGATATGTGTGCATCCAAAAGTGATGGCATCTTCTCTTCGTTTGCGACCGAGGCTCTAAGTCACGAGGGTTTGTTTCGGTCTTTCCGTCAGGACTTTCGTGTACGTAATTTTGAATATTTGACAGCATTTCCAGCACTCAATGGCAAGCAATGTTCGCGATCCATACTCAGTCGTGTGGATTTTATGGAAGGTGAAGATGCACACAGCATACTAAAGTCCTGGCAAAGAGAAGGGGTCGTCCGTGATTGGGAACCCAACTGGTTGAACAAGCCAGCTCTTAAACAAGGTGCCACTCTAAGTTTTGCATATTTAGAAGACGGGCAGCGTTGGTGGACGGAGGCTATTGCTCTTCCGTCTGCCATGCAGACCATACACAGAATGGAACTTAGTGCGGAAACATTATTTGCTTCCCCTGTCATTGCAGTATTAGACAGTGGGGTTGACTACCAGCACCCTTCGCTTGTCGGACGTGTTTGGCGCAATGAGGGAGCTTCTTCGCTGTGCCAAGATGATGAATGGGGGTGCAATACCGTTGATGTGCCGGACGGTTGGTTAGGTTCGGGAGTTGTCTATCCTTTTGGTACTCAGGGGCCGGGTGAGAGCTGTGACACTTTGAGTACAAGGCGTCGCGGTGATTGCGCTCATGCCACACATATAGCAGGCATCCTTGCAGGTGATGTTGCAAGTGGAATGCCAGGCGTATGTCCCTTTTGCAAAATTATGAATATCCGTGTTTTCGAAAGTGTGGCAGGTGAAGGTCGAGTGCCCGACAGTGCAATATTGCGAGGTTTAAAGTACCTCAGCTCTTTTGAACGCAGTCCAGGTAAGAACCTTGTGCGTGTTGTCAATTTATCCTTTGGTAAATATCAAAAAGGTCGAGCCGTCTCCTTGTATATCGAGGCACTTGCAAAGCATCGAGATGGCATTCTTGTTTTTGCTGCTGCTGGTAATGAGGATAGTCAGCGACGCGTCTATCCAGCAGCACATTTTCCAGTGATTGCCGTAACTGCGCTTGCAGCTTCAGGCCGCAAAGCGACGTATGCGAATTATGGTCCCTGGGTGAGTTTGGCAGCTCCAGGTGGTGAATTTCGTGAGGGATTTGAGTTTGCTATTGAATCCAGTGTGCCAGGCTCTTCTTTTGCGCTAAGTCAGGGTACATCGATGGCAACACCAGTTGCTGCAGGTATTGCGGGTCTTCTCCTAGCAGTGCAGCCAGACTTGAGTTTTGATGAGCTCAGGGAAAGGCTTTTGAGTTCGGCGAGCCCGCAACTTTACGCGTCAAATTTTGGTGGTGCTTACAATTCTCGAAACTACCACCCAAAGATCGACGGAAATCACGTGCCCCTGCTTGGAACTGGTCTCGTTGATGCGTCTGCAGCCTTAAGAGGGATTAGGCGGCAGGACCCTCCTAACGGGAACAAAGAACGTGTTCGGATCGACTGTGCAGAAGTGGTCAATGATATGAATACAAAGGGGCCCACTCCTAATGCATGGTCGTTTTTTTTGTTGGTCCCGCTCTTTTGTCTCGCTTTGTGGTGGATAGAAAAGAGGTGCAAAAGTAACATAGTATCGAATTCGTAAAGGATAAAACGATGCAAGCCAAAACTCTTCGCAAAGTCCCATCTCATCTTCAACGCTATATCGTGGAACAAAATTACGAAAAATATACCCCCCGTGATCAGGCTGTTTGGCGTTTCATCATGCGTAATGCCAAAGACTTTCTGGTCGCGAATGCTCATCCTGCATATCTTAGTGGGTTAAAGGCGACCGGAGTTCCGATTGAAACGATTCCACGGATTAGTGAGATGAATGAACGTTTTGGAGAGTTAGGTTGGGGAACCGTTTGTGTATGTGGATTTATTCCCCCTCTCGCATTTCTAGAATTTCTAGCAAATCGAATTCTGCCGATTGCTGCAGATATGCGCACGCTTGAACATTTCGATTACACACCTGCACCCGACATCGTCCATGAAGCTGCGGGACATGCGCCGATTCTTGCAGATAGAGAATACAGAGACTACATGGCAAATTATGCGCGTGTTGCACGCAAAGGTATTTTCTCTAAAGAAGATATAGATCTCTACGAAGCTATCCGTGTGCTTTCGGATCTAAAAGAAAATCCAGACTCCACACCCCAGCTTATTGAAAAGGCTGAAGCAAATTTGAAAAAAGCCTATGAAGGGATTACATGGGTCTCTGAAGCCGCAGAAATTTCACGCATGTTTTGGTGGACCATCGAGTATGGTCTCGTCGGTGATATGCAAAATCCCAAACTTTACGGGGCAGGTTTGCTTTCGTCTTTGGGTGAGGGACGAGACAGTCTTGAAGCAAATGTTCGTAAGGTTCCACTTAGTCTTAAATGTGTAGAGACTGGGTACGATATTACGGAACCACAACCTCAACTTTTTGTAGCGAGAGACTTTCATCATGTGAGTGAGATGTTGGCAGAACTTGAGAGTAAGCTGGCATTTCGTATCGGTGGGCAAAAGAGCCTCGAACTTGCAAAAAAGGCTGAGAGTTTGACGACCACCCAATTCGACTCTGGTGTCGAGGTGTCAGGGGTTCTGACGGAATTTCTTTGCAACGAAGATCAACTAGCCTTCCTTCGTTGGAAGGGAGCTGTGCAGCTTTGTGAAAATGCACATGAATTGCCGAACCAAGGGGTGACGCGTCATCCCGATGGCTTTAGTAGTCCTGTTGGTTCGTGGGTTGGAACTGCAAAGGCTCCACATCTCCTTCAAGATGCTGAGTTAGCAAAATTAGGTCTGCAACGTGCTAAGACCTGCATACTGAACTTTGCCTCAGGATTTAAAATTTCGGGAAAACTCGAAGGATGGATACGTGGAAAGAATGGCGATTTGCTGGTGCTAACATGGACGGATTGTACAGTCACGTGCGGTGATAAAGTTTATTTTGAACCGAGCTGGGGTTCCTTTGATCAAATTGTGGGGTTAGCAGTTCCATCGGTATACGGAGGACCTTCAGATTGGCCCGCCTATGGAAGCGGAGACTTTGGCAAAGCTTCGACCCAACCTGGGCGTCAGACACCATACACAGACAGTGAGAAGCATCTTTTTAAATTGTATGCTCAAATCAGAGAGGAACGTGTCAAAAAACAAGCATCGCAAGAGACTTTGGCAAGATTGCAAAAGATTGCCCAAGATCTCATGAAAAATTACCCTAAAGAATGGTTATTGGCTCTTGAGCTGAGCGAGTGTGTGCATGCCTTTGCTAAACATGCGAGTGAGACCCCCTGGTATAAAGAAATGCAAGAGAGTGTTCTGAATCTGGCTAACTATACTCCAAGACAAAGTCGTTTTATAAAAATGGGACTCGACCTAGCTGCAAGAGTACAACTTAGCCAATGATAATGGGTTCAATCAACGGTGTTGTCCATCTTGCAGTGGCTTTGCTCTTCCTGATACTTGCCTATCTCCTGGTTCGGGGGTATAGAGACCGCGAATTCTTGCGTAGGTTTTTGCATGGTCAACTGCAGAAGCGAGTGTATGTGGATTGGCCCCTGGTCTTTCTTGGCCGTTTTTGCTCTGCTCTCGATATCCCTCTGAGTGGGGAAGGCTCTCGGACTGTCGGACAGCCCAAACGCCTGCTAGCAGAAGTTCTCTTTGAGAGCCTTCTCCTCTATGGTATTGATGCTATACAATACTCTGTAGATGTTGATCATACGATTCGTGTGACACTTCATGTTCTAAGGCCAGTCTTGGAGCAAGACCTCATGGAGAAAAAACTTTCCCATGCCTTAGGGGCTGAAGTGCAGTTTTCATGGAATGCTGAGAGGATGCAAAAAAAATGCTAAAACGAATGGTGCAGTCGCTTTCTTTCATCTCTATCCTAAGTATCAGCGTTGTAGGTTGCGTTAGTTTTTCAAACAAGCAGAGAAAGCCGCCTAAGATCACCGAAACAATGCCATTAAAAGATGCTCTAGCAGGTGGCATTGAGTTTGGTGGCCCTACCTTGGGAGATGTCAAAAAACTTATCAAAAAGCGCAAAGAATGGGTCAAAGCTGAGGACTTGCTGTTTCACATTTTGATAAGCCAAAAAGACGATGATATGCCCATTCCTTCGCTCATTAATGCGATGGAGCTTTTCCGAGCATCTCAGTCTAAGCGAGCGCCTTCTATATTTCGTAAGCATGTGCGTGAACGTGCGATGATCCGTCGTCAAATTGCGTGGCAGTTAGCTGCAGATGTGCCGTCCGAAGCAATGGGACGGGAAGTCGAAGCCTTGCTTACAGAAGCTCTTGCAGATGATGACCTGAAGCAGGTATTCATTCCGTCGATGGCAGATGCAGTAGCAAGCAATCGTTTGACAGGGTCTTATACAATAGTGCGTGAAGGACTCTTTGCGGTTGATGATATCTCATTTGCACGAGCAATGATTGCTTTGAACCCCCAGAAAGCATCCGATGATTTCTTGGAGTACCTCGCTAAAGCTCCAGTCGAAGAATTGCGTCAGCTAACTTTAAAAAGTGTTGATGTGTACACCTGTACGTTGATTTTAGAACATTTTCAGTCCTATCCTCCCCCAGTATCCAATGCGCGCATGGAAACACTTTTCTTGTATACGATTTCACGGAACAATGCTCTTGCAGAAATGGCGCGAGATGTTTTGGAAAAATATTTGCCTAAGCATAGCGAGGCATTTGCGTTTACGTTGTCTCGTTTGCCATCATGGATGCAAATTGCTTTCGTGGAACGTAGCTCAAAGAGACTCACTCCAGTCATTTCGCTTTTCCTCGATGATTTGAAGAAAGTTACTATCGACAAAGATGTCGCAGATGAGATTTCAGGCCTGAAGCTCTAGTGAGGTTTTTTCGAGTCGACAGCGCTTCCCATCAAAATGATGAGGTCACAGTAAATAACGATGTGACCTCTGGCCAGAGGTGTTCAGCTCATGAACACGAGTGAGAATCTGCTCCTGCACTTTTTCAGCATAGTATCCGATAATACCCAATAATTTTGTCAGGTAATCATAGTTGAGCTGGTCCGAAAAAACTTCGGCAAGTAGGACGACACTTTCGTCTTCATCTATACCTAACTTGATTGTAGAGATTTGCTTATTTAGGCGCAGAATAAACTCGAGAATGTTGCGCCAATGCTTGTCGAGGACAAGTTCCGAAAGTGAAAGAAGTTTGACCTCAAAAAAAAGTAGAGAGTCATTCAGTTGAACTCGAAGTGAATAGCTTCTATTGAGTGAACGCCACCCCGAGTAAAAAACATTTTGCCCATCGAAACGGTAAACCCATCCGTAGGCATCGAGGAAGCCTTTTAATTTCTCTTGAACATCCTGGTTCATTTCAAAACCTCCTACACAAAAGACTAATATGGAGTCTTGATGTGGTCAATACGACATGCCCGAGTAGTGAACCAAAGTCCATGTGTGTACAGCATGGCACCGTTCTTTGATATGTTGAGGGCGAGATGAGTGAATTTGGAGAAAGCCTTCCTTCGCACAATCGCGAATGCGTTCCATCGTGATTGGTTGAAAACTTGCAAAACGTGGTGGAATGGACTCGGTGCTAAGTAGCCAAAATTCTTTTTTTGTCTGAAGTTCGAGGGGTGGATAAACAAGTGCTGAGTTTGTCGTCCATTCGGAAGGGCGGTTGATGCCTGGCCATTGGTAGACGAGTTGCTGAGGTTGGTAGAACCGAATCATGCTCAGCAATTGGTAGCTATCTACAAAGAGAGGTGCTTCGAGCGTGCGAACGTACTGAGCAAGTTTTTCGAACCCTGAAGTCTCCTTAAGGATGTAATCATTTTTTTGAGTCCAAAGCGGATGAACCCCATGCACAACTAGCAGAAGAATTACGAGAGCATTCAGTAGTGCTGCAATCGTGATACTTCTTATTTTAGGCAGCAGATAAGGAGCCATCAAAGGTGCTGCCGCAAGCATATAAATTGCAGTCCAATTGGCTTCTACTTTGGTGAACAGCGAAATGATCCCAAAAAAAATGATAGGAACCCATACAGCATTGTTGAGGAGTCTTTGAGCCTGTGGATCAAGTGCAACTTCACTAGCATCATGCCTTTTGCAGCGTAGCAAGCCTGTGAGTGGTATGAGAAGAAAGCCCCACAGAATGAGTAGGCCTCCGAGAAATTCCAATATGCGTGTGATAAGCTTTTGCTCGGAGCCTAGTGAAATTCGTATTTTGTTGGAAAGGCCTTTGTTTTCCTCCTCATCCTCTTGAAGGGTATCTACGCTTTGTTCTACCTCTAATCTTGCAAGTTTTTGGGCTAGCTCCCATTCTGGGCCAGATATCACATCAAGTAGTGGTGTTGGCAAATCGACTTGTTCTGAAATCGTTATAGGTAAGAGTCTGCGTAATTGGAAAGCAAAACTGTGCCAGCCATGAGACGCATTCCAATAGAGATTGGGTGCTAGAATTAGAAAAGCAAGAAATCCTCCTAAGTAAGGCCAGGGTCTGCGCAAGCTATGACGTGGATCTTGCCAGAGAGCAAAGAGAAAGATAGGCCCAATCAGAACCATCGCATACTTAGATAGCAATCCACATCCCGTTGCAAGTCCTGCGGACAACCAACGCCGTTCTTCGCCTTTGAGTGCGAACAAAGCTTCGTGCAAAGCAAGTAGCCAAAAAAAGATAAGTAAGGCATCGGGGGTTGCAAGAAATCCAGAACTTATTCCACCTATGCTTGCTTTGAATAACAGACTCGCAATGAATAAAGTGGAAAGGGAACGTAGTCCACATGCCCAAAAGAGGCGTAATGCCAAAAGCAAGGATGCGATCCCCAGGAGCACAGTACCCAGCCGTGGTCCAAGATATTGTAGAGGCAAGAGGTAGCCAAGTGCACTCAAATAAGCCACGCCTGGCGGGTGATCAAAGTAGCCGAGCGCAAGGCGCTTCGCCCACAAAAAATAATAAGACTCATCAAGGATGATAGGAAAAAAAACAGCGGCTATCAAAGACAGCGCAGAACTTGCAATAATAACCCAGGTTAAACGACAAGAACGAAACATTTAGTCCCAATTCTGAGCTTTAAGTTAGGGCAAGAATTTAAGTATGGCTAGCTAAGCTTGCAAAACATACTTGCAGATCTTCGATCGGTACGTAAAATGGCCGCTAATCATGGTCACCGCCTTTAGGAATCCAAACAAATGGCAATTCGCGCATTTTGCGGCGTTCTTGTAACGCTCTTGATCTCGGTTCGTGCTTGGTCAGCAATTGACCAGGTTGTTGTCATTTCCCCACATCGTAAGTCT
Organism: uncultured Pseudobdellovibrionaceae bacterium; assembly: GCA_964635325.1. GTDB lineage: Bacteria > Bdellovibrionota_B > Oligoflexia > Oligoflexales > Bog-1112 > BOG-1112. The sequence goes on along the minus strand of CAZWOL010000018.1, from coordinate 28,332 downwards.
ATACAGCAGGAAATTATTCCTCCGTTCAAGGCCTATTATCTGAAGACTTTCAAGACTCCTGTCGAAGTCGAGTGGCTAGATCAGGGTGGAGCTTCTGATGCCTTGCGCTATGTGCTTGCTCGCTTTGAGAGTAATCCAAAGACCGCCCAGGTTGATTTGCTATGGGGGGGAGGTGAGCAACCTGCTCTTGAACTCAAGCGACTCAATCTCTTACAAAGCTACCGGCTTTCTGATGCTCTCAAACAAGAAGTGCCGATGCATTTAGGCTCTGTTCCTCTCTATGACAATGAAGAAACTTGGCATGCTGTCAATTTCTCCTCCTTCGGTATTTTCAACAATCGCAAATTACTCAAGCTGCTAAAAATCGAAGAGCCAACACGCTGGGCAGATCTGGGTGATGACCGTTTTTTTGGAATGCTTAGCAATGCAGACCCTCGACGTTCTTCAAGCCATCTTACAATTTATACCGTCATTATGCAGACGATGGGCTTTGAAAAAGGGTGGGAGCTTTTGACGCGTATCGCAGCGAATACCGATAAGTTTGAGCATTCGAGTTCGGCTCCGGTAAAATCCGTAACATCGGGTGCGACTGTTGCGGCGCTTAGTATAGATTATTTTGCACTCGCTAAATTGGGTGAGTTGGGGTCTGCAAATCTTAGCTTTCAGCTTCCAGTCAATGAAACCATTCTCAACACAGATCCGATTGTACTTTTAAAAGGTGCGCCCAATAAGAAAGCAGCGGAGAGATTCATAGAGTTTGTTTTGAGTCGCCCTGCGCAGAAGTTATTTGTGCTTCCGCAAAACGCCAAGGATGGTCCGCTTTTTTCAACGCTCGGACGCCTTGCTGTGAACAGTAAGGTTTACACGGAAACAGAAGGCCAACGTGTCACTCCTCTTAACCCTTTTCATTTGCAAATGCCTTCATTCGTGCTAGATAGAGAGCATGCAACAAAAATGCAGTTCGTATTTGCTGACTTGATAGGGGCGGTTTTGGTAGATGCCCACACGGAATTAAAGTCGACGACTCGCTTCCTTCATAAGACGAAGCGGATGAGCGAATTTAAAAAGATAATTTTTCCGATCACCGAGGAAGAGATACGCAAGCTAGCATTGGTTTGGAACGATCAGAGTATTCGTAATCGTACGATTAATGGTTGGGCAAACCGTGCAAGAGACCTTTATGGCGCAGTGCGGAAGGCTCCTCGGTGATTTCTAACTCTTAGAAAGAATGTGCATCGATGGAAGTTGTTTTTCGAAATGTCTTTAAGCGCTATGGCTCTGTGACTGCAGTTGATAACCTCAATCTGACGATTGCAAAAGGGTCATTCCATTTCTTACTAGGCCCTTCCGGTTGTGGTAAAACCACAACGCTACGTATGCTTGCGGGCTTGGAAAACATCAGTTCCGGGCAAATCTTATTTGATGGCAAAGATGTAACAAACGTTCCATCCTCAGAGCGAGGTATCGGAATGGTTTTTCAAAACTATGCTCTTTGGCCACACATGACTGTACGGCAAAATATTGAGTATGGTCTAAAATTGCGTAAGTTGACCAAACAAGAGATCCACGCTCGTGTGATGGATGCTTTGGAACTGACGCGTCTGACGAAGTTTGAAAAACGTCTTCCCGGTCAACTCTCCGGTGGTCAGCAACAACGTGTTGCGCTTGCTCGAGCCCTTGCTATACGACCAACTGTTCTTCTCTTAGACGAACCGCTCTCCAATTTAGATGCAAAACTCCGTATGGAGATGCGTGATAATATTTCGCGTATTCATCGCGAGACAAAGATCACTACGTTCTATGTAACTCATGATCAAAAAGAAGCCCTATCGATGGGGACAACGATTACCGTGATGCACCATGGTGTCGAGTTACAGACGGGAACACCTCGGGATCTTTATAGTGATCCAGCAACAGCTTTTCTTGCTGGTTTTATCGGTGAAACCAATCTTATCGATGGAACGTTTGTTGAACGTTTAGCTGATGGAGCCCTTGTGCAAACAGAGTTTGGTGTATTCAAAGGCACCAAGGTCCATGGGCAACCAAAAAAAGGTGATAAAATCAGTCTCTCCGTGCGTCCTGGGGATATTCGTTTGAATCCTAAGACGTCTGATCAAACTGCTGCCGTCAATCATTTCAAAGCTAAACTTGGATTCTCAACCTATTTGGGAGAGATCGAACAATTAGGTATTCCCTACCAAAATGATCGTGTACTGAAGATCGATCTACACAACCCAAAGGCCTTGCTAGAACCAGGGACCTCCATTGAGTTTGTGGTCGATTGTGATGATGTGATTGTACTTCCGTATGAGGAGGTTGAGTCCTAACATGAGCGATTTACGAACTCAAACCGCTATGACTCGTTTGTTCTCTCGTGTTCTAGGTTATGGCACCATACTCGTCACTATTCTTCTTTTATTCTTTTTTCTCATCTATCCGGTTTGGGTCATTGTCTCTAAAGCCTTTCTATCTCCAAATGGATTTACGCTCGAATATTTTAGTTTGCTCTTCTCAAATAGCGTACAAACAGCAGGTATATGGAATAGCTTGTGGATTGGTCTTGGAACGACCATTTTCGCAACGTTGCTGAGTTTTCCTCTCGCAATTTTCAGTGCCCGTTACGAGTTTCGTGGAAAAACTTTGCTTACCGGATTGCTGCTCTTACCGATGGTAATGCCTCCCTTTGTTGGAGCAATCGGTATACAACGGTTCTTTGCTCGTTTCGGAGCGATCAATATTTTTCTGCTAGAGCATGGTTGGATTCAAACACCGATCGAATGGTTATCCGATGACAGTATGTTATGGGTTGTGATCTTTCTCGAAGTTTTGCATCTTTATCCCATTCTCTATCTCAATCTAAGCTCTGCTTTTGCTAATATAGATCCTTCGTTGGAAGAGATGGCGCAAATACTCGGGGCCGGTAAACTCAGACGCTACTGGAATATCGTTTGGCCGTTAGCACGTCCTGGCTATTTTGCAGGAGCCATTATCGTATTTATCTGGGCATTGACGGATTTAGGGACGCCTCTACTTGTGGGCTTTCATAAGACAATGCCGGTGCATATTTTTAATTTGGTCACGGATATCAACGAAAATCCAATCGGTTTTGCCCTTGTCTTTTTTGTTGTCATTCTCACCGTTACATTCTTCCTTATCTCCAAACTGTTTGTTGGTGGAAAAAAGTACGAGATGCTGGCTCGTGGTCATGTGACGAGTGCACAGAAACAGGCATCATTTCGTTCGCAGTGGGTCATTTACCCACTTTTTTTTATCACTATAATTTTAGCGCTTATCCCGCATTTGACCGTGCTCATTACGAGTGTTAGCGATGCTTGGTTCATGACTGCATTGCCCGAAAAATACACGCTGAAGTATTACGGGATGGTCTTTCACCAAGAAGTATCCGAGATTGGTTTGAAAAATAGTTTGCTCTTTGCCAGTCTCTCTACTCTTGTAGACCTGGTTCTTGGGATTTTGATTGCCTTTGTAATTGCTCGAAAGATGATCCCACTCTCTGGTCTTCTCGATGCGATTGTGATGATTCCACTTGCATTGCCAGGTATCGTCTTAGCCTTTGGTTATGTCGTTACCTATTCGGATACTTTTTTGGATCCGTTGAATAATCCCGTTCCGCTTCTTGTCATTGCATATGCGATACGTCGCCTGCCTTACATGGTGCGTTCTGCGACAGCTGGCTTGCAGCAGATCAGCTCGTCGCTCGAAGAGGCTTCAGAATGCTTTGGAGCTTCGAAGTGGCATACTTTGCGTAAGATCACACTGCCTCTACTAACTGCAAATTTAATTGCAGGTGGTTTGCTTTGTTTCTCTTATGCAATGCTAGACGTTTCGGACTCACTCATCTTAGCGATGAAGGATCGTTTCTATCCGATCACGAAGTCTATTTATGCTCTCTATTTGGAACAAGGTAGCGGAGAGTTTATTGCAAGTGCATTGGGTATGATCGCGACAGTCATTCTGGCACTTTCAATACTCGGAGCCTCAGCGATACTTGGGAAAAAATTAGGCGAGTTGTTTAGAACTTAGGATAGAAGCAGAGGAGACGGAGCCAAGAGCACTCCGTCCCGTCACCTTTCTAAGAAACGCGGGCCCTTTTCATGTGACGTTGCTGAGCTCGCTGAACTCGTTCATGTTCCTGTCGTGCTTTCTCAAACTTGATCACATCATCAGCATCCATAGGAACCATGTCCCAGTCCTCACTGAGAGTATCTTGGCCGTTTACCAGATACAGATGACGCAGCGTTTGTTGCTCAGGAAATTTGTGGCGTTTTAGCTTTTCCTTTTGCTTTTTAAGCTGCACTTCTAATTTGGCAAGCATCGCATCGATAGCGCTGTAGATATCTTGGCTAGTAGACTCAACCTGGCAGTTAAAGCCATCACCCCCAGTAGCATGGCATCGAGCTATAAAATTGAAGCCTTGTTTGCTAAAGGTGATGTGAGCATCTGTGGGCTTGGTTGAGTACTTCTCAATCTTTGCTAATATCTTAGGTTGCGCAAACTCGATAAGAACATCTGATTTCTTGATCTGCTTGAAGGAAAATCTGCAATTCATATACGTCTCTCCTTGAATGAATGGAAAAATCAAATCTTTGTTTCTGTTGATTTTTACCCCCTTCCTAGAGTGCATCGTCCGTGCCAACTCAAAGACACAGAATTGACAAAACTTAGCCTTTTTCCAAGATTCGCTAAGTCACTATAACTTAAGCGGTCTTCGTGCTTTTTAGCCCCCTCTGTGGACCTCTATAAAGGCCCTAAGCTCCTTATTTATCGGTATTACAAGCTGCGATCTTTACTACATCTTGCGACCCGATCCATGATATCAACTTAAGTCTTAAACTGACTTTGACAAGGGGGCTATTTATTTTTGCTAAATATGTCGAGGTCACAGGTTTTTTTCTATAAATTGAATGGCTAGGTTAGGTGTCCCAAATATGCAAAAGGATATGTCATCGAAACGTGTTCGATAAAAGTTCAGGTGGAGAGCGTTAGCTACCACAATCCCACTAACGGATGGTGTGTGCTTAAAGTTTGTGATTGCACAAGCAACCTAAGTTTTTCAGCTGTGGGTACCTTTGTGAATGTACATCCTGGAGAGATGTTTATGCTCTTTGGGCAATGGAATGTGCATGCCACTTTTGGTAAACAATTTCAGGTAAGCCGTGCTGTCAGTGTTCGTCCCAGTGAACGTGATGCCTTGGTGCGCTATCTGTCTTCAGGACTGTTTAAAGGCATTGGTCCCAAAATTGCGCAAAAAATTGTGCGTCACTTTGGTGATGAGACTTTGCAAATTTTGGACGAGAAGCCACAAAAACTCAAGACTGTGCCTAAGCTCTCTAAAAAGACAGCAACGAAGCTGATTAATGCATGGAGTGAAAAAGCTAAAAACTCAGAAGCAATGCAATTTCTTTCACATCATGGAATTACATTAAATGCAGCCCAAAAAATTATCAATGTTTATGGGGCCAGTACTGTAACAGCAATTTCAGAAAACCCTTACCGTTTGATCAAGCACATCAAAGGTTTTGGTTTTATGCGTGCCGATCAGATTGCGCGTGCGATGAACATTGCCGTCGACTCACCTCAACGCATTGAGAATGGGATCGTTTTTCTTTTGCGTACAGCTGAAGATCAAGGTCACTGCTATCAGACAGCTCGGCAGCTCTTCAGTACTCTTGGCTCGCAGTTAGAGATTCATGATGAAGATAAGATTCGTAGTGCTCTGATGGATCTGCGTGCAGATGGCCGTCTGGAATCTTGTTCCGCATTATTCCCTCAAGATGCAGATGAAGATTATGACTCAACCTATTTTGTGCTTCCTGATTTACTCGAAGCTGAAAAACTAGCAAGTGAACGCATCGTAACACTTTTGCGGTCGCCCTTTGCAAAAACAGATCCCAATACCGAAGCTATGCAGCGACGTATCAGTGATTGGTTGGATAAATTCTCAGAAAAAACTTCGAAGAAGCTGTCCTCTGCTCAAAAAGATGGAGTCATCGGTGCTGTAAGTTCCAAAGTCTTTATACTCACCGGGGGGCCTGGTGTGGGAAAGACAACGACAGCAAATGCAATAATCCATTTGTTTCGTGCAATGGGAAGGCGCGTAGTATTGGGGGCTCCGACAGGAAGAGCTGCTCAACGTATGACCGAAATTAGCTCTATACCCGCAAAGACTATTCACCGTCTTCTTGAATGGTCCAGTGAGAGTGGAGCTTTTTTGCGTAATGAAGATAATAAGCTTGAGGCAGATGTTGTCATTGTTGATGAAAGTTCTATGCTTGATATACGTTTGGCCCGTAGTCTTGTTGAAGCTGTTCCAGATTCTGCCCAGCTAATTTTTATCGGTGACAAAGATCAGCTGCCACCAGTAGGGCCCGGAAACTTCTTTCGTGATCTGATCGAGTCTCAATGTGTGCCTCTCACCCAACTTGATCAGATTTTCCGACAGGCGAAATCTTCGAGAATTATTAGTGTCGCTCACGAAATCAATCAAGGCTTGGCAAGTGAGTTTTCAAATTCAGAAGACAGTGACTGTCATTTTATAGAGGCGAAGTCTGATGAAGAAGTGCTTGAACGCATTCGATCGTTGGTTCTAACTCAACTTGTTGAAGCTGGTTACGACCCTGTCCGAGACGTGCAGATTTTGTCTCCGATGAACAAGGGAACTCTTGGCTGTCAGAGTTTGAATACACTGCTGCAAGGGCTATTGAATGCTAAGGTTGAGGAATCGAATTCCAAGCATTCTTTTGTGTTTAGAGTTGGAGACAAAGTTATACAAACGGTCAACAACTACGAACTCACAGTCTACAATGGTGATATAGGTTTTGTTGAAGGGATCTCTGACAAACGACAAGTTTTTGTCCGCTTTGGTGATCGAATTGTGCGGTACGATGCCGAGCAAAGTGGAGATTTGCGACTCGCATATGCGATTACTATTCATAAGTCACAGGGCAGTGAGTTTCCCGTTGTTATCATCCCCATGACGATGGGACACTATGTGATGCTACAACGGAATTTGATTTATACGGGTCTGACACGGGCAAAAAAACTTGCAATCTTTTTGGGTGCACATAAGGCATTTGCAATGGCAGCTCGCAATCAATCGAGTCAGAAACGACAGACACAGGTTAAGGGGCTTTTGCAGAAAGCTATCGACTCTGTCATCTCGAGCTAAGCGCAAAGCAGTCGAGAGATCGCCTACATAGCCAGGTGGTCTTACGAAGCAACTGCGACTGCTTGGCTGCAGTTAGGTGACTCTTAGCTCATTTCTTTGAAATTGCGTTCGACAGCACTCAAAAATCCGTCAGTACTTAGATAGGAGTTGCTAGGTGGATTGCTGACACCAAGAATGGATGCCGATAGATCTTTCGTCATCTGACCTTTCTCAATGCTTGCAACACAAGCTTTTTCCAGACGCTCAGCCCACTTAATGAGAGCTTCGTTCTTATCAAGCTTGCCGCGGTGGCTAAGGCCCTGAGTCCAGGCAAAGATACTTGCAACTGGGTTGGAAGAAGTTGTCTCACCTTTTTGGTGTTGGCGATAGTGTCGTGTAATGGTTCCGTGAGCAGCTTCTGTCTCGACCGTTTTACCATCTGGACAAACGAGTACGGAAGTCATCATGCCTAAGCTACCAAAGCCTTGAGCCACAACGTCAGATTGCACATCTCCATCGTAGTTTTTGCAAGCCCAGATCATTCCACCTTCCGACTTAATCACTTGTGCTACTTGATCATCGATCAAGCGATGTTCGTAGGTTAGACCTTTGGCTTTGAATTTTGCTTCAAAATCTTTTTTGAAGACTTCGTCGAAGATATCTTTGAAGCGTCCGTCATAGGTCTTAAGAATGGTGTTCTTCGTCGATAAGAAGAGTGGGTATTCGACAAGCAAGGCATAATTCATACAAGAACGAGCAAAATCGTAAATCGATTCATCGGTGTTGTACATTCCTAGGCCGATGCCTGCAGATTTGAAATCGAAAATTTCCCACTCTTTGCGTTCTTCACCTTCAAATACTAGTTTGAGCTTACCAGGGCCAGGTGTGCGTATATCAACACACTTGTATTGGTCTGCATGTGCATGACGGCCAACAATGATGGGTTTCTTCCAATTTTTTACGAGCGTAGGAATATTTTGACAAATGATGGGTGCCCTGAAGACGGTTCCACCCAAAATATTTCGGATAGTACCGTTTGGACTCTTCCACATTTTTTTTAAGTTGAATTCTTTGACGCGTGCCTCGTCTGGTGTGATCGTTGCACACTTAATACCGACATTGCACTTTTGGATTGCATGTGCAGCTTCGGCAGTTACTTTATCTTCAGTAGCATCTCTGTTCTCTATACCGAGATCAAAGTAGTGAATATTGAGATCGAGGTAGGGCTTGATCAATTGGTCTTTAATCTTTGCCCAAATAATCCGCGTCATTTCGTCGCCATCAAGTTCAACGATCGGGTTTGCAACTTTGATTTTCATAAAATGAATCCTTTCTTCTTTGAAGTTCAAGCTTTATCAGAAATCTCGAGGATTGACAAAGAGATCCATCGCATCCAGTTGGGGTCTCTGCGTCTAGGGTAGTGCTTGTTGGCTATTTTTCAATTTTCGCGCGCTTCGCTTGCATCGCCTTCTTAAAGTAGCAGTGGAGAATCTCAATGCAGATGTATGAATGAAACTCACTCATTGGAAAAAAAATGCACAGACTTCGCAAATTTATTGAAATCCTTAACTTTGAAGTGAAGGTCGATGAGTGCAATCATTTCTGTTCTTTTGCCAAGCTCTGAATTGCAAATAAGAGCATGGCTATGATAGAAAATCTTGTAAAGCCCGAGTCCAGCTCCCACCTGTTTTCTATCAATCAAGGTTTCAATGTCTTCTGAGCGACGTATGACTTTGCGAAGATAATTAAAAAAGTGTGTTTTTGGTAAGGTTCCAAATGGATCACAGACACCGATTGCAAAAGTCGATTCGTCACATGCAAAACTTAGTACCCCCTGATCCTCTGGGGGAAACGCAACCTCACGTTGCAAAACATCTTCTTTGTATTTGCCTTCTCGAGCCTTCAGTGGAGCATCAAACATTGCATTCATCAGTAGTTCTTCTGTAATGCTGTATGTTTGTTTAGCCAAATGAACACCAAGTCTTTGTGAGCGGACATAGTCTGCAAGTTTTCGACTGTAGGATTCGAGTTCGGAGGTATGTTTAAGATTGATAGATACGGTTTCTGTGAACGGTTTTAGATATTTGGCAATACCAAAGAGATCTCCTTCGATAATCTTCCAAAGAGTGACACGTAGTTCTTTGCTACTCCAATCCGATGGAAAACGACTTGCTATGATATGATTAAGATACTTCTCTTCACAGTAGCCAAACTCAGGAGAGTATACCGAGAGGGGTAGGTCCGTTATAAGAATGGTCCTGGATTTAGGGTTTTTTTCGACGAATTTTTTAAAAAGTTCCAATTTTGGAGCATTTGAAATCAGAACTCTAACATTTTCTGTATTGTCGATTAGCTCCATAGCAGCGGACCATTCAGAAGCATAAAGTACTTTGCGACCAAGGCAGTAGCGACTCAGAGTTGATAGTTCGGGGAGACGCTTGAAGTTTTCCAAATCTATGAAGATAACGGATTCATTCATGATTTTACCCTGACCTTAGTTGACAGTAATCGGGATAGTTTCTTAAAATATGAATATCTAATCATTTTATACCTGAATGAGCCTACTTGCGAAAAGAAAGATAGAGAAACTTTGCAACCTCTGATCTTGAAGCGTCTTTTTGAGCTATGATTTCAGATATGCATACCTAGTAGAAAACATAGTGAGGAGCTTAGAATGTTTGATTCTCTAATTCAGATCTTTCATCAGGGTGGTCCTGTTGTAATGAGTGGCATCCTGTTTGTGTTTGCTCTTTCCTGTGTGATTATCATCGAAAGATGCGTTCGCTTGTGGTTTCAATATGATATGTCCAATAGTTCTGGATTTGTTGCGTCAGTTCAAAAAATGATTATGAACAACTCGATTGAAAATGCGATACGTCTTTGCAAAGAAGCTCGACCAAAACTGCTTCCATATGTTTTGACCGAGGGTCTCAAACGTGCAAATGATACGGAAGAAGAGATTACAAATGCGATGGAGCATGCCACTCTCACCGTTTTGCCGCAAATTTCTAAAGGTGTTACATTTTTAGGAACCACAGCAAACGTTGCAACTCTGCTTGGTCTTTTAGGTACGATTTTTGGTTTGATTCGCTCCTTTTCTGCTGCTGCAAATGCGACAGGTGCTCAGAAGCAAACTTTGCTAGCAGAGGGTATCTCGGAAGCGTTGACAGCTACTTCTTTTGGTCTTTCAACAGCCTTGCTTTGCATACTCGCCCACGGGTTTTTGACAATGAAGCAAACTGCAATTATCAATGATATTAACAAAAATGCAGCGCGACTAATTGATCTCTTGATTACTCGAAAAGTAAAGATGCGAACTCTGCAAGAAAATAAGTGATACCTCAGTGAGGAATTCATAAATGAGCCGTTTTGGAAAAAAGAAAATTCAGTCGGCTGCAGCATCGATCGAGCTGAACATTATGCCTTTCATCGATGTGTTTTCATTGCTTTGCACATTTCTGTTGTTTTCAGCAGTTTTTGTGTCAGTCGGAATTCAAATGGTTCAAGTGCCATTTCTGTCAAATGCGACCGTTACTAAAGAAGAGAGTCAGCGTTCACTTAATCTCAAAGTCGATGCATCACTCCAAAAAACCGAGCTGCAAAGCTCATGGTCTGAACCACCAACAGATGCAAAAACGCAAGCATTTGCAACTACTAGTGATGGTTACAAAGAATTTCATCAAGCGTTACTTAAGATTAAGCAGGATAACCCAGAAACAGACAAAGTGAACCTATTCATCGATAACGATGTTGGCTATGAACAGATCGTTTTGCTTTTGGATCTGATTAAACTACGTGGTGATGGTGATCCTGCTCCTCCAGCTGCACATGCAAATTCTTCGATGGATCTCTTCCCGAAAGTTGTTTTTGGTAGTGTGATTCTTTAGTTTGTATTGGCAATGTCTCGTTTAAGCGATGATCGATACAGTAGATGGGTCATTGTCAATATGCCCTTGTCTAGAGAAGGATGATCTATGGCTTCAGTGGCGGGTGATCAAAACGAGGGTATTTCACTCAATATTATGCCCTTGCTCGATGTGTTCAGTATTCTGATTCTATTTCTTTTGATGAATTTCTCTACGGATCCAATCAATCATGATTTAAGTCAAGGGGTTGAACTTCCTGATTCGATTGTCTTGGAATCTCTAGATGAGGTTCCCGCTGTTATTATCTCTAAAACCCAAATTATAGCGAATGACAAGGTAATAGCAGAGCTAAGTGGTGGGCGTCTGGTGAGTGGGCGTAGCCAGGGGGGCATTGCTCCTCTTTTTTCGGAACTTCAAAAGATGGCAGCAGCGAATCGTCGTTTTGCCAAAGATGTATCCAAATCAAATGTCCTAACCTTAGAAATCGATAAGTCACATCGATTTGAAATCATTAAAAGTGTGATGCTAACTGCCCAGCAAGCCGAGTTTATAAAATTCAAACTGATGGTGTCCAAAAGAATATGAGGAGATGGATACTAGTATTGCTTGCTTTTGGATTCTTTAGCTCCAGTCTCTACGCGGAGGATGAGGAGCTGTTTAAAGAATTTGAAATTCGAGTCATTCGTCCTCGCTATTTTATAAAACGAAAGCGTTTGGAATTTGGTATTCAAAGTTCCGTCATCATGAACCAAACTTTTTATTATACAGGTTTGCTTGTGTTGAATGCAGACTTTCATTTTACCGAACAGTTTGCTTTTGAGCTGGTTGGTGCCTATGGAAAGTCGTTTGCTAAAGAGGATCAAATTTTTCTTAAAAATGATTTTAAGATACAGACGCAGTTTGCTCCTACTGAATTGTATTATGGATCGAATTTTCTATGGACGCCTATGTATGGCAAGTTCCAACTGAGTCAGGGACGCCTAATCTACTTTGATACCTTTCTGTCTTTAGGTGGTGGGATGATCGGTGTTCGTGAGAACTATGATCATTGTCTTGGAGATACCGATTTTAGCTCTCGCATATTTCAATATCCATACTGGCAAGTTGGTCTAGGGCAGCGTTTCTTTGTTTCCAAAAATGACAGCGTGCGATGGGATATTCAAAGTAGCGTTTATACATCAGATACCGCAGATACGGCATGCCATGAAAATGCAACAGGTGAAAGCAGCTTCAATCAAAATATCACTTTTCAGTTGGGGTACTCGCGATTTTTGTAAAATTTACAGTACGCATAATCTGTTATTCTCTCGTTCTAAGCTCGAGTGGCATTGCTTTGGCAGATTTAGGACGAGCAAAGACGTATGCTCAAGCAGGAGATCTAGATCTTGCAGCATTGGAATATTTTACATCGACTCGTAAGGGGACAAATGAGTCTGATCGTCTTGCAGCAGAATTTGAGCTTGCCAATGTACTGCTGAAAAAAAAGCTATATTACCCAGCAGCTGTGTATTTTGCACAAGCTGCAATGCATTCGGGAAATAATACCTACAAGGTTCGAGCTTGGGAGAGTCTGAGCCGAATTGATCAGGACTATGTGCTGGGGTTGAGTTTCTTTCGTTCCTTGCAAGAAAAAGGACTCAAGGCAGAGGCCGTTCCTGATATAGTGCGTGGGTACTACGACTACTATCTTGGTCGAGATAGCTTTTCACATTCGCAGTGGACAGTAGCTAAGCAAGCATTTGAGCGTGTCGGAGCCAAATCTCTCTATTCTGCCAAAGCCTCATTTCATCTAGGTGTTCTCGCAGCTTTGGAAAACGATTCGATGAAAGCTGTGCGTCATTTCACGAATGCGCTATCTACTTCCAAAAAACTACCAAATGCTGCATGGATTCAAGAACAAACCTATTTAAATCTTGCACGCATTCATTATGCAAACAAAGACTATGTTCGTGCCATTGCCCACTATGCAAAAATTCCTCGCAACTCAGAGAATTGGCTCACCGCTTTGTTCGAAGGTGCATGGGCATTTTTCTTGATGGAAAAACCCAATAATACGCTTGGAAATATTCATACACTGCAGTCGCCGTTTTTTGAGGACCGCTTTACCCCTGAAACTTATATACTTCAAGGGGTTACTTTTCTTCGTCTCTGTCAGCTTGATCAGGTTAAAGAGACGATGCAAGCCTTTGAAAAACGTTATGTTCCTATGAATTCAGAGCTTACAAAGATGCTCAGCCTTTACAAGGCTAATCCAACCAAGCTTGCAGATCTCGTTCGATCTTACAGTAAGGGGTCCCTAAAAACACATCGTGAGGCTTGGCCGCTGATTGGCGCTTTGATGCGTGTGCCTTCTGCAAAACGTTTGTTAGATGCAGATGCCAATATAGAATTGGAGCTCAATCGCATTGATGCAAGCGCACAAGCGTGGCGCAATACTGGGCTTTCCAATGTGTTGGGGGACATTGTTAGAGCTAGACGCAATGCGTACTCTATTGAGATTGGGCGCACCCTCTTCGGACATGCAGAATTTTATAAGCAAGCTCTTGGAGATTTGTTTGACCAAGCTAAATTGATTCAAGCAGAGCTTTTGCTGGGAAGAATTGAACAGTTACGTCGCAAACTGAATATCAAAGCAACACCCAAAAAAGAAAATTTTATTGGTGGTATGCAAGCCCTGGTGGTCGGTCAAGATCTTGAGTATTGGCCTTTTGAAGGGGAATACTGGGAGGACGAATTAGGAGGCTATGTTTATAACGTTGAAAGCCAATGCAAAAAGTAAGAGTACGACGTTTTTCCATCTCTGCATTCTTTGCGGCTTTGTTGGAGCAGGCCACCTCTATGCCGAGAATGTCCATAAATCTGTGCTCGTCCAGGTGCAGGGCTTGGAGAAAAGCTCACCAAACTCCGAAAAGAAGCAAGCTATATCTGCTCAAAAGCTCAGTTACTATCGTTCTAGTCTCGATGAAGAGTTGATTAGCAAGATCGACCAAACGATCTCGTATCTTGAAAATCTAGCAAAAACATCTGCGCTACATTCCAAATCTCGTCTAAAGTTTCTTGCTAAGATCTTAAACTTGAATTTTGAACAAGCTATTTATGTTGCTACTCAGGAAAGCTATCAATACGAAAAACTCTGGCAAGATTGGGACAGTGCTGGTCGGAAGGGAGCTGCGCCGCAGCTTAATGAAACGGTTTCTAAAAGCCATTGGAAAAAAGTTTCAGAACAGGCTGCAGCAATTTTACAGGAATTTCCTAAATCAGCAGAAGCCGATAACATAAGTTATGATCGTGCGATCGCTCAGCAATATTTGGGTCTGCGTGAGCAATCCGTTCAGACCCTGCTCAAACTTATTCAAGACTATCCAACATCTCCGATTTTTTATGATGCGCACTTTGCAGTTGGTGAATACTACTTTGACAAGGCCAATTTCCCTCTCGCTTTGTCTCATTTTATTAAATCATCCCAAGATTCAAATGATATTCGTCAGGGATGGAGCCTCTTTAAGATTGCATGGTGCTACTTCAATCTTGCAGATTATCCAAAGGCTGTTCAATATTGGCAGAAGGCAATTGCACATGCTGACGCAAAGATTAGAGACGATAAAAAGTCAGGGATCTTGAAGGATGCATCTTTTCGAGATTTGATGTGGGCATATATCGAACTTCAAGACACTGCAGGAGCAATTGCCTACTATCGCTCACGTAAGGGAGATGAGTACATAGCTCCCTTTCTCAAACGACTTGCCAATGCGTACACAAGCAAGGGACTTCGTAAAGATGCCTATCAGACTTGGGCTATTTTGCTGAAAGAGTCTCCATTTGCAGGTGAGGCGTTCGAAGCACAAACCGAAATCATCGCCTGGGACTACGATACGAAACAGTATAATCTGCTATGGTCCGAACTGGAGAAACTCTTCAAAACCTATGCCTCTAATAGCGTTTGGGCTAAGCGCAATCAAAATCATGTTGTTGAAGTAGCAACTAAGAAAACTCCAGTTCTGATGGTTTACTATGCCAAGGTCACCCACAAACAGGCTCAGCAAAGCAATGATGCAACACTTTATGCGGAAGCTCTCAAAGGTTATAAACTCTATTTGAAGCTCTATGCGCAGCCTGATGACTACGTTGAAGTATTGGAGTACATGGCAGATATTCTTTATCTGCAGAAGAATTACGAGGCTGCAGGTCGGCTTTATGCCAATATTGTTAAGATGGGCAAAGATAAAGCTATGGTTAGCGATGCTCAGCGTAAAAACAAAGTGAGCATACATGATCGTTCTGGCAAAAATATGTTGGACTCCTATAGCAAGGACTTTCTACCCGAGTTTCAAATCATTCTTAAGATGACTCCTGATTTTAAGAAACAAGCTAAACCCCTCAGTGCAAAAGCAAAGAATTTTATCGAAAGCTGCAATTTATATGTGCAAATGTATGCATCGGATAAGGTTGCAGCAAAGAACTGTGACCTTCAAATAAGTGAGATTTATTTTCGTACTGGTCAGATCGAACAATCCAAAAGTCAATTCTATGTTCTAATGAATAAGTATTCCGGTGAAAAAGAAGGAATGGCTGCAGCTGAAAACTTAGTGGTCATGACTAAAGATAACAAAGTAGAACTTAAGAAACTTGCTACAAGCATTCTTGGCATGCCCGTTTATGCCCAAAGCCCTCTAGGTACAAAATTCCGTGAACTTCTTCGTGGCATGGATCTGGAAGTGATCGCAAAGGAATCTTCCAAAGGCAAACGTGCAGAGCTTTATGAAGATAGGGCAAAGAAATATCCAAATGACCCGGAGGCAGATAAATTTCTCTACAATGCTGCTAATGATTTTCTGGATGCCGGAGAGATTGTTCGAGCTCGTAATGCATTTGCCGAATTGGTTGTTCGATATCCAAAGTCGACGCTTGCTGCAGGAACTCTTCTGACTCTGGGTAAACTCTTCGACAAGACACGTTCACCAAAAGAGGCTTCGAAATATTTGCTACTCTTCGCTCAGAAAAGTCCTGCAGACAAATCTGCACCTGCAGCAGCTCTGCGGGCCTGTGAATTGATGATTCTAGATGACTATGTTCGAGCGTGGGATCAGTGCCGTCTTATTGTTTCACAGAATCCAAAAGATGCCGTCGCATTTATTGAGCGTTTGGTGCAGATCGCGTGGTCGAAGAAAAATTATTCATGGATGATATCCTTAATTCAGCAAAATTACCTTGCGCTTCCTCTTTCAGCAAATCAAAAAATTCTCGCATTAGATCGTGTGAGACGTGTAGGAAGTTCTCAGCAAAAGACTCAGGCTTCGCAACAGATGCGACAACTAGCAAAACAAAAGGGTGTGAGTGGAGAGGCTCTTCGTAACAGTGCAGAGGTCCTCTTTCAAGATGTAGAAGAGCGATACACGAAGCAGATGGCCTTACGTTTGCAGGGTGGAAGTGTGGATAACCTTCAAGGCTCCATCCAAAAGATTTCCGAAGGTCTTGCTGCATTGGAACAAGCGTATAGTACAGCTCTTGCAACACAAGATGCATATTGGGGTATTGCTGTCTTCTATAAGCTTGCGACTGCTTACGAAGCGTTCGGAAAGATGATGCAGGACCCTCCTAGCATAGAAGGTATTGCGAGTGCTGATATCAAAGCACATCTCAAAGAATCTGTGGATCAGGTCATGGCAAAAGCTAAAGAGTATTACGAAACGGGTCTTGGTGTTGCCAAAAAGTTTCATGTCTTCAATGCATGGGTTCCGCTTCTGAGACAGGCTGATGTGCGTTGGAAAGCTGGCAATGTGATAGCTCCTCCATGGGTTCTGCAACCGGATCTAGTTGGTGGTATCGCAACCGAACAGAGTTCAAAACTTCTAGAGTAACGGATTGTAAGTCCAATGATCTTAGAAAAATACATGACGCTTGCTTTAGTCCTGGGAGCTGCTGCTTGCACTCATAATGAGCAGGTGCAAGATCCTTTGGAAACTCGCGACTCACGAAATTATGTGGTCAGCCTTAGCAACCAAGGCCCTTTGCTCCATTCGGTTCCTGTTGCAGAAGCTAAAAATTTGCGTAAAAAAATTGAGACGAAAAAATCTGCGGATACCGAAGCATTGCAGACTCGCTTGTCTCTAGGACGTTGGGGCCGCGAAAATTTTCAAGCACTAAAAATAGATGCCAAAAATCTAGTCGAACTTGAGATGCGTAAGGGAATCGACAAAGATATCTCTGAAGCGACTCAGTTTGATCTCTTGGTGTCTGCATACTATGGGCAAGAGTGGGCAGATTTTTGGCAGATCATGGATGATCTATCGGCTTCTAAAAATCCTAAGACTCAGGCTCTAGTGGCAAATTTACGCGGTGTGCTTGCGTGGGAAGATAACAATTTTAGCGAAGCTGGAGTCTATTTTCAGCAGGCTTTGAAGGCGAATCCAAAACATGCTTCGGCACTTATCAATCTTGCCTATTTGAATTTAACGTTTGGCTATACCGAAGAAGCAGAACTCTATCTTTCGCGAATTCCACAAGATCCCTTGGCACAATCAGGACGGATCATCACAGCCTATCTTCTTGGCAAAAGTACTGAGGCATCAAATCTATGTGATGCCTTTCTTGAGAAATTTCCTAAGCATAAATCTACATTATTTAACTGTGCGCAGATCGCATTTTACGGTGCAAAAGACAAGCAACGTGCACAAGACTTTCTCGAAAAAGCCATTCGTCTTCCTGCAGAAGATAAAATATGGGATCTAGAGGCAAGCAAACTTTTAAAGTCTTTAAAAGAAAAAGCTGAAGCCAGCAAAACCACCAAGTGATAAAGCGGGAGCTCTATGTCATTTGAATTGTTTTATGAGCATCCAGAAAAAGGCCCACAGGTTATTTCTCTTAACCAAGCGACGATGAAGTTTGGTTCTTTGCTATCCAATCAAGCTGTTGTTGAAGGGCAAGGCGTCGAACCCATCCATGCGTTGTTGGAATATGAAGATGGCAAGTGGATACTAAGCGATATGTCAGAAAGTGGTTTGCGAATTAATGGCAAGCCGATGAATATAGAAGCGACTCTGAAAGAAGGAGATGAGCTTACACTGGGTCGTGTAAAGGTAGTCTTTCGTGCGATCAAGAGAAGCCCCCCACCGCTTCCACCTCCTCTTCGAAAAAAGCTTGAAGAAGCTAATGCTGCTAAAGGACTTGTAGATTCTAAGGAACATCTAGCTCCTAAAGAAATTGTAGCTGACAAAGATGTTGAGCGTCGTGCCAAAGAGCCCTTATTTTCTCCTCGGTCTGCGGAATCAGTAGGAGAGGTTCTCGAAGTTGTTGCCTTCTGGGATAACCAGGTTTTGGAGATGGAACATATTCGAGCTGGTGCTAGATACTTCTCTAAATTTATCATTGGTGACCCAACTAAAGGATATTTTCCAGAAGCAAGTAACCATGATGTTGATGGTCATGTCGTAGCAGAACCCTCCGATAGTGGTTATAGTTTGAACCTAATCGAGGGAATGACAGCACGCGTTCGTAATGGCAAAACAATCAAAGCTCTAGGTCCCGGGTCCTATGAGTTGACAAAAAAAGATATTGCGCATGTACGCCTAGGGCCAATTCACTATTTTCTAAACTTCTCTCGTCCACAAGTTTTGCAACTACCACCTGAGGGCCTAAAAGACCCATTCCTCTTTGGTCTGATGGCTGTAGTAATGGGGATCTATGTAATTCTTTCTGTGGCTCTATTTTTGACATCTGCTCCAGAGAAAAATCCGGATGAAGATATTTGGGCTTTGGTACACGAACCTGAAAAGGTAGTCGAAATTCCTAAACCAGAAACGAAGCCTGAAAATATTGTACAAGATGTGAAAACAGAACCACCTCCTCCCGAAGTGCCAGCTCCACCTCCACCCAAACCTGTGGAACCTGTGCAACCGAAAGTACCTGAAAAACCCAAGGAGCAGCCTAAGCCAAAACCCGAAGCTCCACGTCCTATTGAATCGTTGACGAAGGCTAAGACAGAGGTACAAAAGGAAGCTCCGAAAAAGTCACAGCAGTTTGGTAACGAACAGAAAGGTGCCCCTCGTCAGGGAAGTTCAGATACCAACGTTAAGGGTGTTGCCGATGCTCCAAATCCCAAAGGGTCCGCACCAAATTTGAGTAAGCTAGGACTAGGTGTTGGAAAGATTTCATCGGCAGGAGGTGTAGGAGCCATCCATACGAACTTCAAAAATTCTGCAGGAGGTGCAGGTGGTGGATCTGGTTCTGCATCCAAAACTCTTGGTTTGGGAGGTTTGTCTTCAGGTAAGTCTCTTGGAATCTCAGGTAGTGCAAGTGCAGTAAGTCAGTTTGGAAGTGCTAAGCTTGTGAAGGACAATGAGGTTGGTGGAGCCTTCAAAGGTGCTCGTGAAGGACGTGCTGTTAATGTGAGTGCATCGGATCCTTTGGTTTCAGGCGGGCTGAGTCAAGAAGAGATTGCAGCAGTTGTAAATAAGAACATCAATCAGATTCGTCACTGCTACAGTCGTCTCTTGCAAAAGAACCCTGATGCAGTTGGAAAAGTAAATATGCACTTTGTGATTGGAGCTAGCGGTCGCGTGTCGCTTGCCAATATTGAAAGTTCAACTTTTAGTGATCCTGAAATCGGATCTTGTATTTCTGGAGTGATCAAACGCTTACAGTTTCCGCAACCTCGTGGCGGTTCAGATGTTAAAGTGAACTATCCCTTCCTATTCAATCCTGTCAGCTAGTCTTGTTTGCTTATTGATCCCTGCATAGCTAATCTCATCTTACAAATTGGCTAAGCAGGCGACCCCTCGGCTGCGCTCGGGGTGACAAGCAGTGAAGTTATTAAAGCAGGGATCAATAGCTAGCATTCAAAGTCAATCGGTGCTATGAGATTAGCGCAAAAGTAGTCTTTGCATTCGATCGATTTCTATAATGCTAATGAGAGATATCTATGAATCGCTATTCTATTGCAGGAAAAACTGTATTCGTAAGTGGTGCCACAAGTGGTATCGGAAAATCTTGTGCTGAGAGTTTTGCAGCACAAAAGTGCCACCTTGTGATTACAGGACGTCGCATGGAACGTCTCCAATCTCTGGCAGAAGACCTTCGTAGTCGCTATTCTGTAAGAGTCAAGGCTATGGCATTAGATGTGAGGGATAATACTGCAGTAGGCGCTTTAGCTCAGACTCTTGAAAGCGAAGGTGAGCCGATCGATATCTTGGTCAACAATGCAGGCCTTGCTCTGGGATCGGATTTGTTGCAGGAAGGGAAAATCGAATACTGGGATCAAATGATCGATACCAACGTAAAAGGCTTGCTTTATGTCACTCGTGCGTTTGTTCCAGGAATGATCAAACGCAATCATGGTCATATTATCAACATTGGATCAGTTGCTGGTCACGGAGCCTACCAAGGTGGAAACGTTTATGCAGCGACTAAGCATGCTGTGAAAGCTCTCAGTCGCTCGCTGCGCTTAGATCTTATGGGAACAGCAATTCGAGTTAGCGAAGTTGATCCAGGGGCTGTGAATACCGAGTTCAGTGTTGTGCGATGGAAGGATCAGGAACGAGCAGACAAGTTTTATGCAGACTTTATACCACTACTTGCAGAGGATATTGCAGACAATGTTCTCTACTGTGCAACACGTCCACCTCATGTCAACATAGCAGAGTTGTTGGTCTACCCACAGAGTCAGGCCTCACTGACCAACATCGTTCGAAATAGCTAGCGCAAATGGGATACAAGCGGAGTTCTGCTAACGGGCCTCCAGCTAGCAGAACGCCAAGCGTGCCCTCCGTATCCGAGTAAGTTAGGGATCATCTGGTACGCAAGACCTGCATTCAGACATTCACTCACCGGGCGGTAGCCTTCCAAGAGTCTATGTTTCTTCAAACGATAGTGATTCAAATCCTGTTGCTGCCATCGGTGCATTCGCTCGAGATAGCGATCTCTCTCATGGAGACTCCACCACTTTCTCATATCTAAGTGTCGCAAATGTACAGGTGAACGCTCACTCAGTATCCATGTTCGTAATGGTGTGTCGAGATCTGGATGCAGAGGTTTTAGGCGAGCAGATTCATGTCGCACGGACGATTCGCGATATCGATGTCGATGCTTTTGTAATTTCGGAAGACCATTGGGTGTTTCTATGACCGCATCTGTTCTGTACGGAGGAATGCGAGGTGTATTGCGATAGGGTGGTATCAAGGGTTTGATTTTGAAATCTGGAATATACATCATCGAGCTCCGTGGCTGAATATCGGAGTTCGAGTAGAGGAATCTTGAGTTGGCTCTCTAAGCCCCTTTGATGCCTGACTTATATGGGTTGAATTTGAGTGGGGTAAGTCTTCAGGTCTAGTTCATTAGTCGAAGAGTGGGGTGCCATTGTGCAAGCCATCCCAAGAGGGAGTGTTGGCTGTTCCTAGGGCTCGAGCATTGGGGAATGTCAGATCCTTGAGACTTTCTTCGCAAGCACTGATGCAGACAAGTGAAGGGAAAGCTCTTGCTTCGGCAAGCATGCGTTCTCTGTCTTCACCAAAATAGAAAACAGGAAGCACAAATGCTTGCGGAGAAAGAAGCTTCCACAGATCTTGACCTGCACTCTCTCTGTAGATGCTGGCAATTACGACATCATCGAGACTTTGTCGGGGAGTGCAGACAAAACCCAACTCGCGAAGACCTAAGTCCTCGTGATCCAATGCAGTGCGTTGCATACTCGTGAGGTCTGCATTCCAAAAGAGTCGACAAGCATCTCGAAGCTTCGACAAAAACTCCTGAACCCTATCCCAATCTCCTGCGACAAAGACAGCTCGTGTGCTTAGACAGCCTCGCTGTCCTAGGCTAAGAAAATCTTTGGCAAGTGCATGAGCATTTTTGGTGCTAAACGATGTCACAGTACTAATCGTGATACCGGTACCAAACGCTTTGACGGATACTGGACTGTATTTTTGTACATGCTGAACCGTTGCATCGTCTCCGTATATGCAAATTCTGTCGACCCCATCAGGTAGCTTTGCCTCTCCGATACGTTGGTCCGCAGAAAAAAATGTAATGGGTGTGCGAGTGTTCAATTCATTCAAAAAATGATTCAAAAACGAATGAGCGTGCGCAAAATTCTTTGGTATACGTACTGATATTTTTAACCCAGCTTCGACAGCAAGACGCAGCGGATAGACTGCAACCAAACTATGATTGTTCGGAAGCACGAAGAGCCAATGCTCTCCTTCTCTTGCGCATGATCGTTGTATAGCTTCGTTCCAATCTTGTGGTACGGAAGCTTCCAAACCCTCAAGTGCGAAGCGTGCTGCAGATCCCGAACCAAGTTCCTGAGTCAGAGCAGAAAGCGTAGTGCCGTGTGCAGCTAAAAGCGAGGTCGTCTGCCATGGCTTTGCCATTTGCGTGATAGATTCTGCTTTATCCTCTTGAATCTCTGTGAGTAGCGAACAGCCTTTGAGTACTGCATTCGTAACGCGTCCAAGCAAAGCAAAGGAAGCGTCTTCCTTAAGATGACAAAGATCCTGTGTGCGGAGGGGCCATGGATAGTCAATACGCAAGGGATCATGTACCAGCAGTGCTCCCTCTCCCTGTTGGAAAGGAAGATCAAGTCCAGCAAGTGCCGATACTTTGACCCACGAAGGAAAACGAAAGTGACGCTCTTTATGCGCATCTACAAAGTCATAGGCCTGCGTTGCTAACTCGCACATTCCATATTCACTGACAATAGATGTGGGTGGAATGTGAAAGCGTTCTGCAATCAGATCATAGAGGTCGTCACGTTGTAAGCTACGTGACTGACCCTTGGTGCCTCCAGTTTCAAAAACAATGGAGTCTTTGGGTAAATCCCATGAACATCCAGCATCCATCAGATGTATCAGTTGGAAAGGTGTTGCAAACACCCATAGGGCTTCTGACCTTGTATCCAAAGTATATTTTGCAAATTCCTCAGGACTCACAAATTCAACTGGCCAGTACTCTGCAATCCATGTCAGCATTTGTGCAAGGCTACTGGAAGGCCATTCTGTAGATGTTGGAACGAGGCTGATCCCCTTGACCTGCATGACGTTGCGAGTCGTAAAAAATCGTCGCAGCACATCTCGGAATATCTTAAGACTCTGCGCTTTGTAGAGCAGTAGACCATCATGACTATAGTATGACTGGGAGCGTGTCGAGGCTGTGGTCCCGCTGGATAGAAAATGTCGAGCAGGAGCATTTAGACCTTGGTAGAGTTTGAGGCTGCGTTCTCCACGAAGAAACTCAATAGGGAGATACGAAGAATTATGGGTTTTTAGGGTGGGGAGCAAAGGGTGTACTTGGATGTCGGGAGTGTCGACACTCCTGTCTCCAAAGCTATCTTCGAGCGAAGCAATCTTTGACCATAACTCTGCGTTTTTTGAATGTTCAAACGGAGGGGCTTTTAAAAACAAATCTAAAGCATGCAAATGTTGTGAGTCCATTCGTAGTTCCTCGTCATCTTGAGTGGGTGCAAAGATTTTTTGCGTAGCCAAGGTGGTTTTTTGAAGCAACTTCGCAGGCGATCCCTCGGCTTCGTGCTTCGCACTCCGCTCGGGATGATGTTTAGTATTCCGTTCGGGATAAAGTGAACAATCCGTATGACGAAGACTATTAGTTTTTCTTGTTCCCGCTGTCAACCGGTGGTGGAGTTTTTGGCTTGCGACCATTCTGTTCCATTGCAGCGCGTAGCTCGTGAATTTTATTTAGGACCCTCTGCTTGAGCGTCGGGTTTTTATCGAGGATGATTTTGATGGTCTCCCATGAGTCAAATAAACTCGTACCCTTATCTTTTTTATCCATACAAGAAGTCTCCTTCACACAGGCTACTTCTAGAGTACTACTTTTTAGCCCGAATATAAAAGCGCCAGGGACGGGGGTAGCCTTCGACCGTACGTTGACGATCTATGGGTGAGAGGAAGTCTTTGAGGCTTTTGACAGGGGCCCACGCTGTTGACCTTTGCTCAAGCTCAGAAACCTGGGCTTGGTAGAAGCACACAGCATCGCTAAACCCGCTTCTTTGCACCCAATGCAACAGGCATGGCAAAGACGGTAAAAACCAGGTGCCCACGGTGCCTGCATAACTATTCTTAGGCATTAGCGCTATAGACTCATCATGCTGAACACCCTGGCAGTCGATGATGATGGATCCACCTGGAGCCAAAGCCGAACGCATTTTCTCCAACAATCCGATAGGATCCCTATGGTGATACAAAATACCCAGACAGAACACGACATCAAAAAAACCTGGAAACGAGTCGATGTGTTCGACCCCTAGAGGAGTAAAATGCAAGTTTGGTGCTTTTGCTAAACTCTGGAGCAAATCAAAGTTGTACCAAAGCTTTATTACAGGCTCAAAACCAACTACCAAACGCGGTTGGTGAGGTGCCATGCGAAACATATAGTAACCATTGTGACATCCTATATCCGCAATCACTTTATTTCTTAGGTCGGGACAGTGAGGGACTATGCGCCCCCATTTCCAATCCGACTGCCATTCCGCATCGATCGCTTCCCCGAAAATACGGAAGGGACCCTTCTTCCAGGGTTTGAAAACAGAAAGGCTTTGCATCAATTGCTTGCGTTGCTCAGCATCCAAATCCTCATGGTGCCCAAGCTGAATCTCTGGACTGTCTAGATTGCAATGTGAAATGGGTAGATGCTGGAGTGTGTCCACAGCATCCTGCAATGGTTGATAGCGAGGCTCTTGTCTCTCCAAAGTTTTTTTTGCAAGAATACTACGTATAGGCTCTTGACCTAAGTATTGATGAAGTTGTTCATTTGCGTCGATCATTTGATAGCCACGATTGAAACAAAGCAGTGCCACTGAAAGACGACTTCGACGCTGCGAAAACCACACTCACGCAACCACTGCAATTGCTCGTCGACAGTGACAGGCACAAGTACATTCTCGAGTGATTCTTTTTTGCGAGCGATCTCCGTCTGACTGTAGCCGCGACTGCGTTTGTAAGCCTCGTAGATCGTCGTCATGGCCTCTTGCATCTCAGGATTTGCAGAGCGAATTTTCTCACTAAGAAAGAGAATACCCCCCTTCTTCATCCCAGCATAAAAACGTGCAAGAAGTTTGCGTCGCTCGCGTACCGAAATAAATTGCAGAGTGTAATTGCAAACTACCATTGCAGCATCGTTGTAGTCGCTTTCCAATGCGCTCTGACACAACAATTGGACAGGCACCACACCCTTCATTTTTTGCTGTGCTTTTGCAAGCATCGCTTCGGAACTGTCGATTCCTACCAAATCCAGCGGCTTGCTCATGCAGTCGGATAGGAGGCGTAGCAAAGAAGCCGTTGAGCAACCCACATCGATAACACGACTGTGCGGTGCGCAGTAAATTTCGCAAAAGGAGAGGACCATCCTAGCCACATCCTCATAGAAAGGGATGGAGCGCTTCACCATATCATCGAATACAGCGGCAACGGCTTCGTTGAATGCAAAGGGTTTGGGATAGGGTCCATCATGAAAAAGGCGGTCTATATTTTGGCTATGTTTTAATGAGATCAAGGTCATTTTCTTTGTAAAAACTGCTAAGCTATTGAGAGGCAAAACAAGTTCGAAAATTTAGCAGAAGAGTGGTTGTCATGAAACTCATTTTAATGCTCAGTCTCTACCTTATAAGCTCCTGCAGTACACCCGCAAAAAAGGGCCAAGCTCCGCAAAATGGACCTAAGCGCCTGGTGCCTATCTCAGTTCGCGCCGTAACCCTGGACGCTTCTGGACCTGTACCCCAGGTCACCAAGTTGTGTGTGAAAGTCAAAGACTGCCAAAGCGGGTTTAAAACACTAGCCCCGATTTGCACCGGTTCTGGGGATGCTCTCAACCTCGCTGTCGGAGATAAGGGGTGCAAACTTGTGCTCAGCTCCTTCGGCTATAATTTTCCGGAGCGCAAACTCCCCGATGGGAGCATGCAGCCTGCACGCGAAGCGGATGTCATGTTGAGTCCTGAGCAACGTGATCGCTTGGCCGATGCCGCAGTCGGAGAAATGATCCAGTTTGCTGCACCGATCGATGATCGCTTTTCATTTATGGTCGTCGCAAGAGATCACTTGCCTGCACAGATCGATGGCAGCCCTATCGAGGTCCGCTATTCCGTCCAAGCAACTCAGCGTGGTGAACCCGTCGAAGTTCAGTTGCGTGACACTATTGTAGAACAGTTCCCTCATTTCTTGGAAGTTTGCGAAGGAAAGGCTGCAGGGATCGCGAGCGGAGAAAGGAGTCTTTTTAGTGAAATAAAAAAGACTGTTTCGGGTCTTAGTTGCCGAGATGTCGCACAAAATCTAAGTCAACGTTCCGAACTCACATTCTCCGATATGCAAAACGCAGGAAGCATAGTTCTGGATTTTGCTCTGATGAGAGAATTTGAAAACTTAAAAAAATTCAAAGTAAGTGGATACAAAGTAGCTTTTGGCCAGGGAACACGTGCGGATCTTGAGCTCACTATTGAAGGGCAGCTTGATACAGGTTGGATCCAACTGCCGGCTTCAGGGACCACTATTCGTAAGCTAACTTTGGATCAAATCAATACGCTCAATGGTGAAAAACCTATTTCAGATTTTATACCTCAACGTGCTTCAGATCCTCTTTGGGCGAGTGAGCTTATTTTACAGAATATAGTGCATGAGAATTATGAGGGTTTGGATGCGATAGCTAAAAAGTGGGGATCAGAGCTAAGTATTCTTGATACATTCCTTTTTGATGATGTGCTGATAAAAGCAATTCAAAAGCAAGTACCATCTGTAAAAACTTTCAATTTAGCATCTTTGGTTGATGCTGCAAAATGCAATGGGCATACTGATGAGAATTCTTGCTTGTTCAATCAATGTGTTTGGGCGGAAAAGGGTGTTAGCCCAAAATGTAAAAGCATGGAAAATGCAGGTGATTGCTCGAGGGTTACAAATGAGGCTGTTTGCAAGAATAAATCCATATGTACCTGGGACAGTGGGTCCAAAGGATGCATTCATTATAATGCAAGGAGTGCTTGTTCTAAGGTTTTAGATTCAAAAAACTGCGGCAGGCTTTATGGTTGCTTTTGGGCAAATTCCGCATGTGTAGAGCGAGCTCGAGTTAGAGGGTGTGCAGGGCTGATCTATTGGAGATGTGCGACCTCGGGTTGCAGTTGGAATATCAATCAGAATTCATGCTCTTAGTTTGATCCTTTTGATTTTTTCATTGACTTCCCTTCTTCTTTAGATGAATGGGGGGCTTTTGATTTTGAGGTTGCCCCAGTCATTTCTGTATCTGTATCTGTATCTGCCTCAGTCATTTCTGTATCTGTATCTACTGTTCCTTTACCTTTCTTGTTCTTCGGTGTTTTTGTCTCTACAGCCTTTCGTTTCATTCCGCTTCTGTTGCCAGATAAATTCTCGACGGCTTGCAATACATTTTTCGTGCGCTGTTCAGCCTCTTGTTTTTGTCGTTCAGTATTTTTTATTTTATCTTTCAACTGAGTCAAATGCTCTTTTAGGGTGTTGAGTAATCTTTGTTGCGTTGAGGTCAAATTTTGGTTCTTAATTAACTCTTCAATTTGGGCTTCAAGCTCTTTTTGGTCATCTGATAAAAATATTAATTCTCTATTATCACGCAAGTTGCTTGGTGCTTCTCTTAATGGCTCTGCTTTAACTGGTTGTGTTGCAAGAGTGGTGCATTGGGCATTACAAGTATGGGAAGTGTCAGGGTTGGTCGGAGTGCTTGGCTTCTTCTTAAATGTAATTTCGCGGGTTATTGCTCCATTATCTTGTTCTGGATGAGGTTCTTTGAGAGAGTGCTTTGGGCAAATTAAGTATTTACAGGTTAATCCTAATACGGCTGAGGCTAGAAATCCTCCTCCAAGCATAGTTGTCCATGAGATTGGATTTGTTTGTTCATTGGACGGAAAGCTTTCTTTGACCTTTATATTTTTAGGATCAAAGGCTGCAAATTGAAAAATCTCAAAAAGACAGCGTTGTACTTTTTGATCTGCTTCTTGAGTGCTGTCTACTAAATGATTCCAATCATCTTTCGGGAATGTATCAAGTAATAGTCCAGTTTTTTCGAGTAATTTTTTGTAAGATTCTTCGTCTTTTCTTTCTCGATGTTCAATTAGATTATCACAGCTTAATTTCAAGGCTTGTATCTCTTTGCTATCCTGATGGTTTGCTGTGTGTTGTGACTTCCTCTCAGGACTTGCATGTATGGACCAAGCTCCAACGCTGGTTAGAATCCAAAAGCAGATATTAAAAAATGATCTCATGAAATAGCCCTCATTAAATCTAGTCAGTAAATTGTTTCGGTTGATTTTTCCGAAATATAAGTTTTTTTAAGTTGCAA
>CAZWOL010000017.1:36487-49233 GCA_964635325.1 uncultured Pseudobdellovibrionaceae bacterium | reverse complement strand
AAAAATCTTCATGTTGGGTTTGGATGGCTCCTTGCGTCGTCAGATAAGCAGCAACACCTGCATGTCCAAATAGCAAAGCCAAATCGAGTGCCGTCTCTCCATGCTTAGATTTCGCATTCATATCGACACCATAGTCAACAATCAAACTCTTGACCAAATCGAGATATCCAAATTCAGCAGCCCAATGGAGAGCGCTATACCCATAACGATCTATTCGCGAACGGACTAGTTCCGATTCCAGGGAAAGAAACAGATTGATTGCAGGACGGTGATTGAGAATGATTGCTTGATGCAGCGCAACTGAGTTACGATTACCCCCTGATGTAAGCAAGACTTTAAGTACTGACACTGAATTATCTTGAATAGCAACATCGATAGCAGACAAACCATCCTTGTTGTGATTCTCTGGAGAAAGCCCCTTAGACAGAAATAGTTTGATTAGTTCTTCATTCTTTGTCTTGACCGCTATGTGAAGAAGGTTGTTCGCATTTTCGTCAACCACCTTTAGATTCGCTCCCTCACGAACGAGTACCTTTGCAGCCTGAGTATGGCCAAGCAGAACAGCACGCTGCAGAGCAGTCATCTCATCATAGTCTACAGCATCCAACGGACAGGACTTTTGAGCTAAAAAAGTAATCACGTCTCCATAACCATGTTCTGCAGCCAAATGAATTGGAGTCTTCTGGCTATAGGTTTTTAGATCACAAGAAGCACCCATTCCAATCAAAGTCCTCACAGCTGGAAGGCGACCATTTTCTGCTGCAGCATGCAAGGCGGTTCTTCCGCTAACATCGACTTCGTGGAGATCGGAACCAGCTCGATGAACAATAGGAATTTGCTCAGCATCCTGACTCTCAGCAGCGCGAATCAAAGCACCTGGAGCACTTTTTCCTTCAATCCAACGAGTACTCAGGTTAAGAGCCTCTTCATCGATAGATTTGAGAACTAATTTATATTCAATGCAGTGGCTATTTGGATTGTTGTAACAAAACTGAATGGCAGTATTCAACTGCATCAAATTGGACCAGATATCATCTTTAATAGACCGAATTTGTTCACGTTTCTTTCCGTCTAGAAGTGCATAAAAATCTGATTCTATATTCATGGCCCGAGCATAAAACGTTTCCTGATGCATATATTGTCGGCGTAGGTCATGTCGATGAGACTTCACCGTTGCATCTAAGAGATCGTAACCTCCAGGGGGCACCAAAGTCTTTGCAAACGGTGAGTCTGTATATGACTCCGTTATAAAACGCGATGGAGTATAATCTGCAGCGTCTTTGAGCTGTGGAGAGAAATCCGTCTTCATGTATTTAATGATTTGCTGTAGCGTATTCAAACAATTTTGGATTGAATTCAGAGTACAGTTGACGAAATCCAGATCTATAGCGGTTGCGATTTGTGCACTCTTTCCTCCTTGCTGCTGAATATGAAGATGAATTTTAGTACGCTCACGCACTTTCTCCTCTATCATATTAAGATTGCCTTCAAGCTTGACACTCGCAGCGACAAGATCAACGTTAACTTTGATATAGCCTGCGAAAGCTTCCCTATCTTCTTTAGTGGCAAAATCAATAACCAAAGATGCAAACAGCTTAGCACCAAGATCCACCTGGCTTATATATTCATCTCCACAGAGCCTTTCTAGCTCATGAGGAGATAATCCTTCGACATGCTGAGCCAACTGAAGTTGATAAGGGTCCCAGAAAACTGATTTGCGAACTACATCCATAGAGAGGAACCAATTCATACGACAGTCATTTGCAGCAGCTTTTCTTGCATACAACACCCCTGCTGCCGCACGAACAAGAGGAAAATCGATATCCGCCCCAAGAGTGCCATCCATACTGCTCAACATCTTTTCAAAATTAACATCAGTTTCGAGGTTTATATTCGCTCTTGAGTCTCCATAAACAGAATCCTCACTAAGTTTGGTTCCACGAACACAGGCTTGGGTCGAAAGTTTGGCTGTTTTAGAATGATAAGCAGCACCCAAAAACGTCGTTAGACCCGATGGCAAAACGGATGCAAAAGTTGATGTTGATAGACAAAGAACGGCGCAATAATTCAATAAACAAAAAAAACGCATAGATCTCCCGAAAAAAGTTTGGTTAGCGATCAAGGTGGGGGGGCTGTTAGTAACATGTAGAATTCAAACATGTCAACTCTAAGCAGAACTTCTGATGGAGATATCTGCTTAGGACATGGTTTTGTATTTACTGCTGAGCTTTGAAGAGAGGGTCATCCAAGATTTCTAAAATTTGACTCAAGAATTTTGCAAAACTTCAGAGTTCATCCTTTGCTTAAAATCAGAAAAAAAGACACCACGAAATACTGAGCTATCTGCAAGCAAAGTTCTAACGATCTCAGCTAGCTTCAAAATTTGATGATGTAAAATTTAGAGTCTTGGACCAAAAAGCACTTGAAGAAGTTCTAAGGAAACCGTGAAGATGCCATCAATACGTGATAGAGAGAAATTGTGCACCAATATAGGTTGCGCTACTAGCTCTTCAAGCTGCGAGCTCTCTCTCAGTTGAAACAACCAGACTAAGATCTGGGTCTAATTATTCAGAATTATAAATTGCGGAAACAAGAAAAAATGGTCGGGGTGACTGGACTCGAACCAGCGGCCTCATGGTCCCAAACCACGCGCGCTACCAACTGCGCCACACCCCGTTTGAGAAAGGAAGTACCTTTGTAGCTTGACCTTGGTCTGACGTCAATATGCCTTCTTAAATCTAAGCGGCGATATTAGCTTTGGGAGCAGAAATGAGCCTCGCCACTCTTCACACGCATGTTCACAGACAAGAAGAAAGCTGTTTTAAGCGCTAATACCAGCGGAACAATTTTCGCGCCATCAAAGCGCACCCGACAGTATAAAGAAGCAGAATGCTGATAGGCCAGCTCAGGTGACTAAGCTTCAAACCTTCTAAAGCAACCCCTCGCAGGGCCTCGACCAAAGCTGTAAGTGGAAGATATTCCGAGAAGGTCTGCATCCATGTTGGCATATTAGAGCGAGAGAACCAGACCCCAGCCGGAAACATCATCGTGAGCGTGATCAAGTTAACTAGGCCGTTGTACATTGCGGTATTTTTGGTGCGCGAACTAAAGAGCGTACTTAGGGAGGTGAAGGTTGCTGTCCCCAAAAAGCCAATCACTGCATAATCAAGCCAAGACCCCACAACGTTAAAACCGAAGAATAGGTAGCCCCCGATAGCGATGGTGGAGAATTCGACTAGGTAGATAAAGAAGCGGCCAAAGATGTGGGACAGAATATATTCAAAGCTATTCATAGGGGTTGCAGCATAGCGTTTTAAGAGATTCTCTCGACGATTGGCAACGATGGTCATCCCCGTGCCGAAAAGCGAGGTTGTAAAAATGCTCAATGCCAATAAGCCTGGAATCAGAAAGTCGACATAACGCGTCTCACCCACATCTGAGCGGATGATCTGATGCGGCATTGGGTCTTTGCGTCCAAGATGCGTTTGGATCAGATCGTTCAACCATCTTTGAGTCTGAACCGCATCGCGGTGATTGGTGTTCTCGTGATAAAGCAAGACACCATTCATTAATTCCACATAAAGAGGAATGTTCCCCTTTTTGAGATCTGCAGCAGAACTTAAAACGACGACATGGGCGTTCGACTGCAAGAGTTTCTTCAGCTCAGCTTCTTGGGGGTTTGTCTCACCATGCTCCATAAAGCCAACTTTGTAAGTCTGCTCTCCCGAAGGCTGCAATGCATGTCCCAAGATCAGCATCCACAGCAGAGGCATCGCAATCACGAAGAAAAATGCCGAAGGCTCACGACGAAATTCTCGCCAGCGCCCCTTGGTCATCTCCCACAGACTAGGTAGGTTCATCGCTCAAGGTCCTTCCCGTAATTTTAAGAAACACATCTTCGAGAGTCGACTGACGAATCAAAAAGGAATTGAGTGTAATTTTTTGTTCATTTGCAACCAAAGTCAGTTCTTGGATGCGACGAGTGGCCTCAGGCGTTTGCATCACCCAGCCTTTGTCACTGTGTTCAGCATGCTGAAGCCAGGGAAGTCGACTTTGTAGATCCTTATATTTTTGACTAAGGTCCTGCCCATTAGCTTCGATCATGAAGCTCAGAACCTCACCAGGACAGTACGAACTTACCAGTTCTGTAGCTGTGCCTTCGGCAATGATCTGCCCCTTATCCATAATTGCGATACGGTCAGCAAGATATTCGGCTTCTTCAAGGTGGTGTGTCGTGAGAAAGATCCCACGATCCTCAGTCTTAACCTCGCGGATAATATCCCAGATCATTCGACGAACACGAGGGTCTAGCCCTGCGGTAGGTTCGTCCAAAAAAACGAGTTGTGGATGGTTGATGAGTGCACAGGCTAGGTAGACAGCTTGTCGCTGCCCACCGGAAAGGTGCTCAAGACGCTTGTGAGAGATTGAGTCCAGTCGAAGGCGAGCCAAAACTGTCTCAAGCTTATCCGGTTTCTTATAAAAACTTGCAAAGAGTTGCAGAGTCTCTCGCACAGTGTATTTTTTATACAGCTGTGTCTCTTGCAGCTGAATACCAACGACTTCAAGGATCGCCTTCTTATTATCCTTGTACTCCATGCCTGCAATGCGGATACGACCAGAATCGGGGTTGATCAAACCCTCCAACATCTCACAGGTCGTGGTTTTGCCCGCTCCGTTTGGTCCGAGCAAAGCAAAGCATTCGCCTTTGCGTACATGGATATTCAAACGATCCACAACGCTCAAACCTTGATAACGTTTCACAAGATTTTCAGCCTGTAGTAAGAATGAGCTCTCGTTATGTTTCATCAAAAAAACTCCGAGCGCCAGAGCGCGAGTGCCGAAGAGCGGTGCCATTCGGTGCTATAATCAAGTGAAACTAAGATAACCGTCGCGAATTTGCACTGAGAAAAATGCACGAATCAACAAACACCATGAATAGCTATGATATCGTTATTGCAGGCGCTGGTCTCGCTGGGCTTTTAGCTGCGACACGCTTCCGCCAAATACACCCGACTGCAAGAATACTTTTGATCGAAAAAGAAGCGCAAGCTGGAGGACGTCTACACACTCCGACTGCCGGGGAAAGTCTCGGAGTCGGAGGTATGCACTATATTTCTCAGGACCTATTAGAATTTATCAACCGCACTCTGCTCGGTTGCGCACGTGGAGATGACGATCTGCACTTGCCAACTCGAGCTGCACAACGTGTTGGCATCCTACAAGGCAAAAGACTCGATGAGATCGACCTTGCTCAATTCTGTTCAGGCAGTCTTGCAAAAATACTCGGTGGCCCTTCTGCCGCAAGACAGTGGGATACTTTTCTAAAAACCCTCGAGGAAGCTCCCGAAGCGGACCAACTCCAACCACTGGGCAAACTCGCAAAGATTTCGAAGAAGGACCCCTTTCTCGATGTCTTAAATATTATGAGCCTACCTCTGGGAATCGTCGATCCAGCACTTGCCACTCTAACAAGTTTTCAGCAGCGTATACGTTATTTAGAAAAGGGTCTTTTTGGCGGACCATGGACGCAAGTTATCGATGATATATTGCGTTGGAACGAACTTGACCTGCGCCTTGGCAAACCCATTTTGGATGCAACATTTAGCGAACGTCGGTGGACCATCACACTGGAAAACGAAGTTGTAACGAGCACAGCTTTAGTTGTAGCTCAGCCTCCTTGGGATGCGATGAATTGGCTTAAGCGAGAGCAAAGCCCACCAGGCTTTATACATCTCTCCCTAAAATGTTTTCCACTCAGCGCTGTTGCTTTGACCATTCGTTTTAGTGAAGCGGTCGTCATACCTGAGCGTATTGTCATACCTAGTGAAAAAACCCAAGTACTGCAGCTCTCTCCACGCGAATACTGCATTCAAAGTCTTATCGACTACGAAACTTTCTTTGATGCACCTCGTGTTGTACAAGCTGTGAAGCAAGTCAAGCGTTCGAAGCTAAAGCTTGTCAAACAACTCGGTCTTTCCGAACCAATCGAAGAGTTCTTAGCTTTGCGTCCGATCGCATGGGCTCAAGAAACACATTGCGATGCACGAAAGTTTATTGAAGAGTATGATGCCACGAAGCTGAATTCGTCCCAGCTCGTTTTTTGCGGTGATGCTTATGGAACAGGCTACGACCCTGACCAAAACTTAATCCGCTCCTGTCTAGCTGCGTGTTCAACCATCGTGATTTAGTTTCCGACGGAGGCTTTTATGGCATCACAAATTATCGACGGCAGTCGCCTTGCCAAAGATTTGCAACACGACCTTCAACAACGTATCGAAGCTCTTATCAACCAAGGAAAACGTCGTCCCTGCCTCAAAGTGATTCTTGTCGGGGATGATCCTGCAAGTCGCATTTACGTGCAACACAAGGAGAAAGCCTGTCAAAATGTCGGGATTGATTCTGAAACCTTGCATCTACCGGCATCCACCTCCGAAGCTGCTGTACTAGCTCTGGTCAAAGATCTAAACAAAGATACATCGGTCGATGGGATTCTGATTCAGTTACCTCTACCCTCTCATATTCATATGTTTCGCATTCTATCAACGATCAACCCTGACAAAGATGTCGATGGTTTAAGTCCACACAATCAGGGCTTACTCGCATTGAACAAAGCGAAGCATGTACCATGCACCCCTCTTGGGATCATCAAGATGCTCGAAGCTATCGATTTTCAATTTGAAGGCAAGGTAGCTGCCGTAGTTGGGCGTAGCGTCTTAGTTGGTTCACCGATTGCAAAACTCTTACAACATCGCAATGCGACGGTACTCAACCTTCACTCAAAAACCAAAGTCCCTTGGATATGGACCCGTCAGGCTGATCTTCTTGTGGTTGCTGCAGGCTCTCGTCACCTTGTCGATGAGAAATGGGTGCAAGATGGAGCTGTCGTCATTGATGTTGGAATGCATCGTGGTGCCGATGGCAAACTCTCTGGAGATGTAAACTTCGAAGCTGTGCAAAACAAAGCTTCATGGATTACACCTGTCCCCAAAGGAGTTGGACCGATGACCATAGCTTGTCTGCTTTTGAACTGCTTCAATGCATACTCCCATACTACTGCAAAGTCGTAGAAAGCAGGACTTCTACCTACCGCCAGAGAATTCCAAGTGACACTCTGCTTCTAAAATCGCTAAGCTATCTTCTTAGGACAGCCAAGCTTGGCTCCCTAAGTTCTTTCATCATATCGAGATAGTCATGGGTCCACACCATCAAGCAAGTTCCAAAGAATCAAAGAGAGGCCTCGGGAAGTCCAGTTTACTCTTTGCTCTGGGCACCTTCCTGAGTCGTTTGACTGGAGTCCTCCGAGAGTCTGTGCTCGCTGGAGCCTTTGGGGCAAACTTTCTACTAGATGCATTTATTGTAGCAAATCGTATTCCCAACCTCTTGCGAGAGTTACTTGCTGAAGGAGCACTCGGTGCTTCTTTCACTAAAGTTTATGCGACACTCAAAGAAGAAGATGAAACAAGAGCTCGCATCTTTTTGCACCAGTCCTTTCAGTTTTTCTCAATAGTAGTAGGTGTCTTCTGCGTTTTGGGAATGATCTTCAGTCCTGAAATCGTCGAACTTATGACACTCTTCGCAAATGAAACCGAACGCCCTCCGCAATTTTTTCACGACACAGTCGGTCTAACACGTGTGCTCTTTCCCTTTATTGCATTTATGACTGTTGGCGCAATTGCATCGGGCGCCTTGCATCAGAAGGGTCGTTTCTTCCTCAGTGCAATCTCCTCTGTAGCATTGAACCTCGGATATATACTCGGAGCGATTGTTCTTTCACGTCTTGTTGTAAATTATGGACCTTTGTGGATTGAGACTCATCTCGCTGAGCGTTCCATTGTAGGACTAGCACTTGGTGTGCTTGTCGGGGGACTAAGTCAGACGCTTATACAAGTTTGGGGCATACGCAAGCAGTTGCTCAAATCGAGAACTCAGGGCTTTCCATGGTCAAAGGATCTACGCAAAGTATGCAAGCTCATGGGGCCTATGGTTGTCGCTGGTAGTGCAGGTCAGGTGAATGTGCTTGTGAATACAAATTTTGCAACAGCTCTACAAGAAGGATCCGTCACCTGGCTCAACTTTAGTTTTCGTGTGCTCCAACTTCCGATTGGAGTCTTTGCCGTAGGTCTGGGAATCATCTCACTACCTGCTCTATCACGCGTCATTGCTCGCAAGGGAAGTTCAAGCGAAGTTGCTTCCAAACTTCAGGCAGCTCTCGAGATGGTAACTTGGTTGGTGGTCCCCTGCATGTGTTTTTTATGGATCAACTCACTGCCTGTAACACAGCTTCTTTATCAGCACGGCAAATTCTCTTTGCAAGATGCAATGGCTACAGCGGACGCACTTTATTTTTATAGTTTTTCGCTGATTGCTTACGGTCTTCTGAAAGTTTTAACATCCTATTATTATGCAACTGAACGTACAAACTACGCGATGAAAGTCAGTCTCTTTAGCATCCTCGTCAACTTCGTTGCAAACCTGTGCTTTGTCTCTTACCTTGGACATAAAGGACTAGCACTAACAACGTCCTGCACTCTTACTTTAAACGCATTGTTCTTGCTATTGGGCCTGAGACGGGATCGTTTGGAGTGGCAGAAAAGAAACTTGCTCATATCGATGGGATTATTGGGGATCGGATTTTTCGGTGCTTGGGGAGCTCAGTATCTTATAACTCCATTCTTAGCATCTCTGCCATTTCTTATAGGCTTAGCTTTAAAATGGCAGACTCTATTTGTCATTACTGTGAATGGCACAATCGTGGTGTCATTATTTGGATTAACTTGGTTTTTCCGTCATCGATTTTTTAGAACAAGTCAGATCGAGAGACCACCTGGCTAAGCAGGCGATCTCTCGATTCCGTCTGCTTCGCAGACTTCACTCGAGATGACGGATAAGACGTCCTAACAGCACACTCGACCTCGGATAAAAGGAAAGGTATTTATGCCATCAACAAAAAAACCAACTAGCGATGAGCTTGCAACCCAAGATCTATCCAAGCTCAGTACAGATGCAATCACACGATTAAAGACTCTTACACCACAAAACAAAATTCGTTTTGTAACAGCGACCTCTCTATTCGATGGTCATGATGCAAGCATCAATATCATGCGTCGCCTCATGCAGGCTCGCGGAGCTGAAGTCATACACCTTGGGCACAATCGTTCGGCACAGGAAATCGTCGATGCAGCTGTCGAAGAAGATGTGCAAGGGATTGCAGTCTCATGCTACCAAGGTGGGCATAGCGAGTTGTTTCCTTATTTGCGTGAGTTATTGGATGCCAAAGGTTGCACTGAAGTACAAATCTTCGGTGGAGGTGGGGGTGTTGTTTCTCCAAAGGAAATTCGTGAAATCGAAACGAAAGGGACCTGCAAAATTTACAGTCCAGAAGACGGACAAAAGGTTGGTCTCGATGGAGTGATCGGTCATGTTTTGCATAACGCTGATTTTAAATATTCGGATTGGGGCAAAAGAAAGGGAGATGCAACGAGCCTACTTGCACGCGCTCTTACACTTTTAGAAAGCGGGCAAAGTTCATTTGAAGAGTTGGGATTCAAAACATCCTCTAAGCATATTCCGGTGCTAGGCATAACAGGAACAGGGGGAGCAGGAAAGAGTTCGCTCTTGGATGAATTACTCCTACGCTTTCTCGAAGATTTTCCAAAGCTACGCATAGGTGTACTTTGCATAGATCCTTCCAAGAAAAAAACGGGTGGAGCACTGCTCGGTGATCGTCTGCGTATCAACAGCGCAACCAACCCCCGTGTTTTTTTACGTAGTTTTGCAACACGCGGTTCGGGAAAAGAAGTAGCACAAGTTTGCAAGGATGCTGTTCGTCTTCTAAAAACCCAAGATTTTGATTTCATCGTCGTCGAAACCAGCGGTATCGGACAAGGAGACACGGCGATCGTCGATGTTTCGGATTTTTCTTTGTATGTGATGACGCCTGAATTTGGAGCGCAAACACAACTTGAAAAAATCGACATGCTTGACTTCGCAAATTTCATTGCAGTCAACAAGTACGAACGCCCACAGGGCACCGATGCTGTAGACCAAGTAAGAACTGTACTAAGACGCACACGTCATGCTGGACAACGCGGAGAGAGCGAGGACTATCCAGTCTTTGGAACCATCGCTAGTCGCTTTGGAGATGATGGTGTCACGGGCTTATACTACGCAATTTTGAAGAAGTTTGCAGAACAGAATCCCATCTATTCAAACCCAAAAGAGAAGCGCTCACATGCTAAGACATCAACGCATCGTGATTCATTCATTCCTCATTCACGAGTGAACTATCTCAGCAAAATCGCTGATGCAGTGCGCAACTTTCACAAAGAGGGCGCTAAGCAAATCCAATGTGTCAGAGAAGCCGAAGCTCTGCAACTTGCTGCTCAGTTGACGGAAAAAGATGGCAACACAAAACTTTCACAGCTGGCAAAAACTCGCTTTCTTGAGATTGCTCCGCACTTGCGTCAAAAGCTTGAATGTTGGGAACAGACTAAGGAGGCTTACAACTCCGAACAATTTTCTTATCTCGTACGTGGCAAAGATGTCAAAGTTCCTGCAAGCTTTAAGACACTTTCGACGGCAAGCCTGCCCAAAGTTGCTATGCCTGACTTTCAAAGCCAGACCGAGATTGCACGTTTTTTGTGGAAAGAAAACGTACCTGGTGGCTTTCCCTACACTGGAGGGATCTTTCCATTTCGACGCAAAGAGGAAGAACCCAAGCGACAGTTTGCGGGTGAAGGTGGTCCCAAGCGTACCAACGCACGCTTTCACTATCTTGCAAAGCATGACCCAGCAAAGCGTCTGAGCACCGCATTCGACAGTGTCACACTGTATGGTTCGAATCCAGATAAACGTCCAGATATTTACGGTAAGGTTGGAGAGTCTGGAGTATCGATTGCGCACCTTGAGGATATGAGGGACCTATACCATAAGTTTGATCTCTGTGCACCGAGTACCAGCGTATCGATGACGATCAATGGTCCGGCACCAATGATTCTTGCAATGTTTTTCAACGCTGCTATCGATCAGCAAGTCGAGCAGTACAAGGCAAAAGAAGGCCGCGATCCAGATGAAGACAATTATGCAAAAATCGTCGATCAAACTTTAAAATCAGTTCGAGGGACTGTACAAGCCGACATTTTGAAAGAAGACCAAGCTCAGAATACCTGCATTTTTTCGACAGAATTCGCTCTAAAATTGATGGGTGACATGCAGGAGTATTTCATCGAAAAATCTATTCGTAATTTTTATTCGGTATCGATCTCGGGTTATCACATTGCAGAAGCTGGAGCAAACCCCATTACGCAACTTGCCTTCACGCTTGCAAATGGCTTTACCTATGTTGAATACTATCTGCAACGCGGCTTAGCGATCGACAAGTTTGCAGCAAATCTTTCTTTCTTTTTTTCCAACGGAATCGACGCTGAATATGCCGTGATCGGTCGTGTTGCCCGTCGCATTTGGGCCATTGCTATGCGTGATATTTATGGTGCAAATGAGAGTTCACAGCGTCTCAAGTATCATATTCAAACCTCCGGTCGCTCGCTGCATGCACAAGAGATGGATTTCAACGATATCCGTACAACTCTACAAGCTTTGATGGCTCTTTATGACAATTGCAACTCATTGCACACCAACGCATATGATGAAGCTCTCACAACTCCTACGGAAGAGAGTGTGCGTCGAGCAATGGCTATACAGTTGATCATCAATCGCGAGTTTGGTCTAAATCAGTGTGAAAACGTGAATCAGGGTTCCTACTTCATCGAAATGCTGACGGATCTGGTCGAAGAAGCCGTGCTGAAGGAATTTGAAGCCATCTCTCGACGAGGGGGAGTACTGGGTGCTATGGAGAGTCAGTACCAAAGGACTAAGATTCAAGAAGAAAGCATCTACTACGAGACATTGAAGCATACAGGGGAGATTCCCATTATTGGGGTCAACACGTATATCAACGAGAAGGCACTCGACATCGCCAATCGCGGCGAGATTGTTCTCACGCGAGCGAGCTATGCTGAAAAAGACGAGCAACTCGAGCGACTGCTTGCATTTCAAGAACGCAATAAAACTCAGCGAAAGAAGGCCTTAGAGGACCTAAAACGGACTGTTCTCGAGGGAAAAAACATTTTTGCGGAGCTGATGCATACGGTTCGCTATTGCTCTCTTGGCGAAATCTCCGAAACCTTGTATGAAATGGGTGGTCAGTACCGACGTGCTATTTAGAAAATTGTCGGCCGCCGGACACTCTCAAAGGATATTGCAATGATCAACGCTCACCGCACCCCTATCGTAAAGATTCTCAAAGGCTTGCTTAGCGAAGCCGAAACATCCAATGTCGAAGTTTGGGGGTGGATACGCACCTCTCGCTTTAGCAAAAACATTTCGTTCATCAGCATCAATGATGGCTCATCATTTGAAAGTTTGCAGCTCGTTGTCGAAAACGCTGCAATACAAATCAATGAGAACCAACTTCTCACTGGTAGCAGCGTACGTGCACGAGGCAAAGTCGTAGCTTCGAGCGGTGCACAAAAATTTGAAGTGCAGGTCAGCGAATTGCAAGTGATCTCTGCAGCTGACGATCGTTTTCCATTACAAAAGAAAAAACATACTCAAGAGTTTTTGCGAGAGATCGCTCACCTTAGACCACGCACCAACACCCACTTAGCGGTAGGAATGGTACGCAACTCATTAGCAAATGCGATTCACTCCTTCTTTCAAAAAGAAGGCTTTCGCTATGTGCATGCTCC
>CAZWOL010000017.1:0-36387 GCA_964635325.1 uncultured Pseudobdellovibrionaceae bacterium | reverse complement strand
CAAATGCGATTCACTCCTTCTTTCAAAAAGAAGGCTTTCGCTATGTGCATGCTCCGATCTTG
Organism: uncultured Pseudobdellovibrionaceae bacterium; assembly: GCA_964635325.1. Classification (GTDB taxonomy): domain Bacteria; phylum Bdellovibrionota_B; class Oligoflexia; order Oligoflexales; family Bog-1112; genus BOG-1112. The sequence continues at coordinate 36,325 of CAZWOL010000017.1, read as the reverse complement.
ACAAAGAGCGACTGCGAAGGCGCTGGTGAGACCTTTCGAGTAACATCACAGGACCCATCAAAGGCAGCAAAGTTTGACTGGAAGAACGATCTTTTCGGTCAGGAAGTCTACCTAACAGTAAGTGGACAGTTAGAGGCAGAAGCACTCGCAATGGGTCTAGGACAGGTCTATACCTTCGGCCCTACTTTTCGTGCAGATCCTTCGGAGACCACACGTCATGCATCCGAGTTTTGGATGATCGAACCCGAAGCTGCGTTTTACGATCTTGACGACTTAAAAGTACTGATCCGCAAATTTATCAAAAGCATTACCCAAACTGTCTTGGATCAGTGTCCAGATGAAATTGCGTTCTTCACCAAATGGGTCGAACCAGGTCTGATGGATCGCTTTAAGACCATACTCGAACAAGACTTTGCAGATATCACTTATGCAGAGGCGCAAGAGATTTTGGTGAAGAGCAACAAAAATTTCGAGATCAAACCGGAGATCGGTGGAGATATCGCAACCGAACACGAGCGTTATCTTGTCGATGAGGTATTCAAAAAACCAGTCTTCGTGACCAACTATCCAAAGACCATCAAACCGTTTTACATGCGTGAAAATGCCGACGGCAAAACCGTTGCGTGTCTTGATCTCCTTGCTCCAGCGATCGGTGAGATCATCGGTGGTAGTCAAAGAGAAGAACGTCTCGATATATTACAAAGCAAAATCGAAGCGATGGGTCACATGGACACTTACCGTTGGTACCTCGACACCCGTCAGTGGGGCTCCGTTCCTCACTCAGGGTTTGGTCTCGGTTTCGAACGCATGATGATGTACCTCACAGGTATGAAGAACATCAAAGACGTCCTCGCCTTCCCCCGCGCCTCTCGACGCATTTGGTAGGCAGACCTCTTTTTTTTCAGAACCACCCCCACGCCAAAGAAACCCCCTTCCCTAATTACCTTTATTTTTAATTAGTTATCCCGCAAAATGCACCTTTCTAGACACGAAAGGTGATGCTATGTCCATATCGACTTCTGCCAATAATCTCGATGCGTACTGGATGCCGTTCTCAGCTAATCGTCAGTTCAAGCAAAAGCCCCGCATGTTTGTCGCAGCAAAAGACATGCACTACACAACAGATGACGGACGCAAAGTTTTGGATGCTACTGCAGGTCTGTGGTGTTGCAACATCGGACATGCACGCCCCAAGGTTGTAGAGGCTGTATCGAAACAGATCCAAGAACTTGACTATGCTCCACCCTTTCAAATGGGTCACCCCAAAGCCTTTGAATTAGCTTCACGCGTTGCAAACCTTATGCCAGGCACACTTGATCATGTCTTCTTTACAAACTCAGGTTCGGAGTCGGTTGACACAGCACTGAAAATTGCATTGGCCTATCACAATATACGAGGGCAAGGCTCACGTACGCGTTTGATCGGACGAGAACGTGGTTATCACGGAGTTGGATTTGGTGGAATCTCTGTCGGAGGACTGGTAGCGAATCGGAAAAATTTCGGCAGCATGCTTACAGGTGTGGACCACCTCTCACATACACACAATCTCAAAGAGAATGCTTTCACACGTGGACAACCAACATGGGGAGAACACCTTGCCGATGATCTCGAGAAGATCGTTGCACTTCATGGAGCTGAGACCATTGCAGCTGTTATTGTGGAACCCGTTGCTGGTTCGACAGGAGTGCTTCTGCCACCCAAAGGGTACTTGCAAAGACTCCGTCAAATTTGCACAAAGCATGACATTTTACTGATCTTTGATGAGGTCATCACTGGTTTTGGTCGCGTCGGGCATACAGCTACAGCAGCAGAGCTCTTTGATGTACAACCTGATATGATCACAATGGCTAAAGGCCTTACGGGTGGAACAATCCCGATGGGTGCAGTTGCCATCGACAAAAAAATCTACGATACGTTTATGAACGGACCAGAACATGTCATTGAATTATGCCACGGTTATACTTACTCAGGACATCCGGTAGCAGCAGCCGCTGCACTCGCATGTTTGGATACTTATAAAGAAGAAAATCTTTTCGAACGCACACAGAAACTAGCACCATACTGGGAAAATGCACTACACTCTCTCAAAGACTTGCCTCACGTCATAGACTTGCGCAACTTGGGTCTTGTCGGAGCTATTGAATTGGAGAGCATTCCAGGCAAGCCTACAGTTCGCGCTTTCGATGTCTTTTTGAAAGCTTTTGAAAAGGGATTGTTGATCCGTACAACCGGAGATACGATCGCACTCTCTCCGCCTCTCATCGTTTCTAAAACACAGATCGATGAGATCTTTGATACGCTTACAAAAATTCTAAAACATTGAGATCAGGATATAATTTGGAAACATCTGAATAACGTTCCAAAACTCTTAATTTGAATTTCATGGAGTTCACAAATTGAAACGGTATCGTCAATTGAGTCATTTGGAACGTAACATCATCGAACACAGGGGAACCGAAGCCCCAGGAAGTGGAGAATACGAAAAGACCAAAGCTCCAGGAGTATTCGCCTGCAAACGTTGCGACGCTCCGCTCTACATGTCGCAAGACAAGTTCGATTCAGGATGTGGGTGGCCCAGTTTTGATGATGAAAGTTCTGGAGCAATTGAGCGCAAGCCTGATGCAGATGGACGTCGTACAGAGATTCTTTGCAAACACTGCGGTGCGCATTTGGGTCATGTTTTTGTTGGAGAGCAATTCACTGACAAAAACACACGTCATTGCGTCAACTCACTCTCGATGCTCTTTGTTCCTGCACTCACCAAAGAGGGCTTTGCTCGAGCTATCTTTGCAGGTGGTTGCTTTTGGGGGGTTGAGCACTGGCTAGGAACTATAGAGGGAGTTCGCAAAGTCACTTCGGGTTACATCGGTGGAAATGTTGTCAATCCAACATACGAAGAAGTTTGCAGTGGTGTCACAGGTCATGCTGAAGCAGTTGAAGTGATTTATGATCCCAAGCAAACAAACTTTGAAAGCATAGCTCGTATGTTCTTTGAAATTCACGATCCAACACAAAAAAATCGACAGGGTCCAGACATTGGAATTCAATATAGATCTGCAATTTTCATACTCACACAAGAGCAGAAAGAAACGAGTCAACACCTCATTGGTCTACTACAAAAGCAAGGATTCGATGTAGTTACGCAAATCTGTGTAGCTGGTCCATTTTACGAGGCTGAGAGCTACCATCAGGAATACTATAAGAAAACAGGCAAAGATCCCTACTGCCACAACCACATAAGACGCTTTCCAGCACCATAAAATCCAACAAAAAAGACACATTACAAAACTGGATGAAACTCTTTTGAATTTATGCTAAATACCCGCCTATAGAATTACCCCCACAAATTGGAGAAAGCCACGTGAGAAAGATAGTTTCTTTACTATTCGGTGTAGTCTTAGCCAATACTTTCACTTATGCTCAAGATCGTAACGCAACAGCTTATCATTCATCTAACGCATACTGCGTAAGCCTTCCAAATGAAGAAGATCAACAGAAACAATATGTCGATATCTTCGCACCCTTTCGCATCAAAGATGCTGATGGAATCTACAAATTTGCACCAAACTTCAACCCAGCCCTAACTCCTATGCCAGAGCTTTACCTTCAAAAAGTTCCACAGCTTATTTCTTATCTTCACAAGGTGATCGATCAACATCCCTATACTGATCGAGAAAAACGTCAATCATACGTCGAATCACTTGCCCAACAAGCTTTGACTGCTCACAATGAAGGGCAATTCACACTTTTGTATTGGAAAGCTTTAAATCTTGCAGCTGCTGTTGTTCTTAACGAGACCTACGATGAAAGCATCAAAACCAATCTTTTTGAAGCCTCCATCCCTGAGCGATGGGATCTTGTTAGCGAGTGGGTTAAAACAATGTCCGAAGAAGAGCATGACATCTATTCGGTCATGGATGTACAATTTGGATTTATTGCAATTTTATTTATAGAAAAGGGAGTCATTTCTCTCTCAACATTTCGCAACGCATTTGGTGATCAAATGCCTTTAGCAGCACTTAGCTCACCAAAAGCAAGCGCGCATGGGGGATTTATCAACTCTCCCTGGATTTTTTTAACTCACGACTTCGCTCATGCTCTGCAGTTGCAAGTAGCTAAAGGTCTGACTTACAGAACTTTCAAGCACCTTCATAAACATATAGGAGCCAACCCTAGTTCCGATGATGAATTGGCTTTCTTTATGCTCATGCATGAGATAATTCCGTACCTTTACGAATATTCAAGCCAACTTTTACAATTTAAAGAAAATACAAAGATATCTTCTTCCAATAGAACATATGTGGATTTGAATTTACAAACCAACACTCCAGAAGCTGCCTTCTGGCTTTTCATCAATTTAGCTATTCAAGAAATTCACGATACAGCAGACTCTCTCTGCATCGAAAAGCATGCGGAAAATCTTTTAGAAAACATCAAACTTAAAAGCAATACAGAACGCCTCAATGGAATTGAAATCACCCATGTGAGTCAGGTTAGGGATCTAACCCACGTAAGCTTTAGTTTTCATCACTACCAACTTGCAAATGAGTCAACAATAGGGCATGTGCCCCAATTTCGTGAGGGAAATAAAACTTTTATTCCTATAGGTAAAGGTGTCGGTTCAGCCTTATTTAAACTCGGTGAAGAAAAAGGCATACTGGATCAAATCCTAAGCTTGCACTTGCAAAACATCGATGATTCGCAGTTTACTCTTTCTTATCCTTTTGGATATCATGATTCTGTTCGCAACTTCGCCATCGATTATGGCAAGCTCTGGCTTAGTTTTGGTACTGATGAAAATACTAAAGACAGAATCAAAAGCATTCTCAACAAACCAACTGTAGAGGATGCAAAATATATTGCATCCAATTATGCTGAACTTTTTAGAAATTTTTTCTACAAATACAAAAGCAAGTTTGAACTCAACTACACGGTACTTTGGGATCAGCTAGAGGGCCAATCAAACTAGACCAGCATGACGCAACAGCGCTTGCGTTGAGGGTTTGCGACCTCGGAAGTCGATAAAGACCTGCAGAGGAGCTCGCCCTCCTCCACATGCTAGAAAAGTTTCTTTAAATTTCTTCCCAATATTTTTAAGTGTATCTTCCTTATCCAATCCTGCCTCTTCGAATGCTGCAAATGCATCTGCACTCATAACTTCAGCCCACTTGTAGCTATAGTAGCCTGCAGCATAGGACCCAGAGAAAATATGAGAAAATCCACAAAGCATGCGATCTTCATCTAAGAAAGGAAGCACAGATGTCGCACTCGCAACTTCCTTGTGCAAATCAAAGATAGAACGTTTGCTATCGGGATCATAGTCTGCATGCAATCGAAGGTCGATCAGTCCAAGCTGTATCTGTCGAACCATCTGACTTGCAGCCCTAAACGTATGACTGGCGAGTACTTTATCGACAAGCTCTTTAGGTAGAGGTTCACCGGTCTGAAAGTGCTTGCCAAGTTTCATCAGGGTATTGCGATGGTAGCACCAGTTTTCCATAAACTGACTTGGAGTCTCCACAGCATCCCACTCAACTCCGTGCGTTCCAGATACATCTCTATAGGGCACAGTCGTCAACATATGCTGTAGGGCATGACCAAACTCGTGAAAGAGCGTCTGCACTTCTTCAAATGTTAGCAAAGAAGGCTTTGTCTCGGTCGGAGGTGTAAAATTACAGACCATCTGCGCAACGGGAAGTTGAGTCTTCCCCTTATAGCGAAAATGGGTCACACAGTCGGACATCCATGCTCCACCTCGCTTGTTTTGTGGACGAGAGAAGGGATCAAGGTAGAAAGCTGCTACGACTTTGGATTGTTCATTGAGCAGCTCAAAGTAGCGCACATCAGAGTTCCATACTGGCGCACCTGTTGCCTTGCGCACCGTCACAGCAAAGAGTTTGTGTACGACTGAAAAAAGTCCGCTTAGTACGTGATCGAGTGAAAAGTATGGACGCAGATCTTCGTCATTGAACTGAAAGCTGTGCTCCTGAAATTTATTTGCCCAGTACGCAATATCCCAGTGACGCAGAGCTTCCTTGCTGCCTTGTGACTTTGCAAAATTTTCGAGTTCGACAAATTCATCTTTGGCTTTCTTGATAGCAACGCTGCGCAATTCTTCTTCAAATTGCAAAACTTCATCCACACTCTGTACCATCTTACGAGCAAGGCTGAGTTCTGCATAATTTTTGTAATTTAGAAGCTTAGCAATGCGCTTACGAATCTGCAAGATCCGGGTGATGTTAGGTGTGTTGTCTTGTTTACCGGAAGACGCACGAGTAAGATAGGCAAAGTAAACTTGCTTGCGTAAGTCACGATTTTGACAATTTTCTAAGAAAGGAACAAAGACAGGAGCGTCTAGTGTAATAGCCCAAGGCCCAGCATCCCGACTTGCTTTGGTCTTGTCTGGAAAACGTGCGTTATACATCTGCACACTGAGTTCGAGTAGACTTTCGGGAAATCCAACTACATCTTTTTTGTCACTAATGACGAGCACAAATTCTTTCGTCGCATCGAGAACATTATTTGAAAACGTAGCTTCAAGCTGGGAGAGTTCTTTATTTAAGGCATTGAATTCCTCGCGTTCGGCACCTTTTAATGCAAGACCTGACAGCTGAGCTCCACGAATGCGTTGCTCGATACTACGTTTTTGTGCCTCATCAAGCTTAGCCCACTCTGATCCCTTCTGCATCTGTACCAAAGCATCAAAAACTGGTTGGCTCTGCAAATAGCGCAGATGAAAGTCGACAATCAGCTGCTGTGCTTTGTCATAGGCTTCACGAAGTTCGGGCGAATTCGCAACACTATTGAGGTGCTCGACGGGCGACCAGCAGCGATGCAGAGATTCTTCGATTACAGACAGAGGTTCAATGCTAGTTGCCCAAGTGGGCTTGATAGAACTTTCGAGTGCAAGCAAATCCTTGCTTAGCTCTGCAACACGTGTCTGCACCGCAGATTCAACATGCTGAGCTGTAATTTGATCAAACTGCGGGATCTCTTGATCGCGGAGCAGTGGGTTTGCTTGCATGGCTGATATTCCTTTTACAAGTTATTTTTTGTAGGGTAGTTCGCCTAGGTAGTCTTTCTTGCCAAGGTCGACACCATTGTGACGCAAGATCGCATATGCAGTTGTAAGATGAAAATAGAAATTCGGTAATACGTGCTGGCTAAGATATTCTTCACCGTGTAGATACTTGCCCTCCCAGCGTGGTCGCGCAATTTTACGTTCCATTGCACCAGCAAAATCTTTTTCTGAAAATGTCCCAAGGTAGCTAATAACACTATTGATGCGAGCTTTGAGTTCATCAATACTTTGATCACCATCCTCATGGGTCGGAACATCTCGATTCCCCAACAAGCCTGCACCAAACTTTGCGGTGTCACAGGCAATCTGAACCTGACGAGTAAAATTAAATTGGTCTGGTGCTAAACGCGCTTGCAACAATACTGAAGGTTCAAACTTTTTCGCAGCAGCGTATTGGGTACCTTTGTCAAGAAAAGACGATAGATTTTTGAGCATTTTCGATAATTGAACGAAGATAACTTCATAACCCATTGTGAGAACTCCAAAGATGTTTGTATGAATTCATGCTGATATAGATTTTTTAAAAAGCATAGCTAGGGACACTAGATTGCTTGCATTAAAATCTGCACTACGCTTTTTTTGTAGAATCTTCGACTCTACTATCTTCGACAACGGGCCTGCCTTCATCAACCCAACTACGAAAGCCTCCTGCCATAGAGTAGACATTCGTATAACCCATCTTCTGTATGCTCTCAGCAGCAATAGCCGATCTATATCCACCACCACAATAGAGCACAATCTCTTGGTCTAAGTCGGGAACTTTTTTCTCGATGTCTCTTTCAATTAAACCCTTACCCAAATGCATAGCATGAGGTAAGTGACCACGTGACCACTCACTGTCTTCACGTACATCGATCAGTAGAAAATTTGCTTTCTTCTGAATCTTTTTGAGAACTTCGGATGTTTCAATCTCTCGAATATTTTTGCTGATTTCGCGAACCAAAGCTAGAAAGCGTGGAGAGTGCTTCATTTTTAATGCCTCTTAGCAAGTGTACTCAGCAGAGAAGGTTCTTGGAGCGGAAAACGGGACTCGAACCCGCGGCCTCCAGCTTGGGAAGCTAGCGCTCTACCAACTGAGCTATTTCCGCAATCCACATTGAAATTCGTAGCAGAATTCAGCCGCATCAGCAAGTTTTTCAGAACAGATCTTGGAACCTTATACGGTGCGCGAATCAAGGCTTGAGATATTCATCCGAATAGACAAATTCATAGAAAATGACTATAGTCGTGACTATAGGAGAAATTATGGGCCTTCCTCACACTGTATCCAAAGGACAACTTAAAGAAAAAATGTTGGAGTATTTTCGTGAACTTGAAAGAACCGGTGGTGAGTTGATAGTGACTGATCATCGCATTCCAGTACTTAGAATTACCCCACTGAAGCGCAAAGGAAAAAGCACTGAAGACATTTTTAAAAATCATCGCGGCAAAGTCAAATACAATGAAGATTTGACTGCGACCACAGAATCCGAATGGGAAGACAGCTGATGGCTTATCTTTTGGATACATGCGCTCTCATCTGGTGGACTTTAGATCCCCAACAACTTTCAAAAAAAGCACATCAAGCATGCTTGAAGATGGAAAAAATCAGGGATTCATTAGCTCCATTAGCTTGTGGGAACTAGGCATCAAAATTAAAAATAAAAAATTAGACATCGGTATGGATATCGATAGCTACCTGAATAAATTAGAACAGCTTTCATATCTAACAATTCTCCCGGTCGACACTACGATTTGGCTAAAGAATCTTAAATTAGATTGGGACCATAGAGATCCAGCAGATCGGACTATCGTTGCCAGTGCTAGTTATAAGAAAGCTCATCTTATCACTAAAGATCAAACAATCCGCCAATTCTACAAAAAATCCATTTGGTAGTGCTGAAGAACAAAAACTAAGGAAGAAAGCGTTTTTTTTCTTCAGCACTCAGCACACGACAGCTTTCGCTTATCATGACTTTGTAACGAGATTTAGCAAAACATTTGTAGACAAAGTCTCGAATAAAACGTGGGCACAAAAAAAATATCAAACTCAACTTATAAATTCCACCAAGTGATGCAACTATGCTTAGAACAGCCGTTGAGGAGCGTTGCACAGAATCATTTTGAACGAGAACCAAAGAATTGAGATCATCACGATCACTCTGAGGCAAAAACTTCTTTGCAGTTTCGCCTTGAAGCGGAGCGAAGAGAAAGCGACCCTCATCTCGATCGAGCACAAACTGCACCCAACGATTGCAAACCAAACAGGAACCATCGAAGAAAATAATTGGCTTTGATCTCATTTTTTTCCCTCGCAATGCACAGAGAACCAGCATCTTATCTGATCACGTCATCGCGGCACAGTGAAACTTGCAAATAAACATAAGCTCCTGTACCCAATCGAATAATTGAACAGATTCAAGGGGGTACCACATGCGTTGGTTGAAGGCTAAACTAGAAGAATTCTGCACAATTGACCTCCGCTCACTTGCGGTCTTTCGCATAGGAATTGCGCTTGTCTTACTCTGGGATCTAGTTTCGCGCATGCAAGATTTGAACGCTCACTACTCCGATAGTGGTATTGTCCCTCGTGATCTACTCATCCAATCTTTATCACACCCTTGGAACTTCTCATTGCACCTTGCCAGTGGGTCTTGGCAGTTTCAGGGGCTACTATTTCTTATTGCGGCTCTCTGCGCTTTTGCCCTGCTCATCGGCTATAGAACACGTCTCGCAACGATCCTCTCTTGGGTGCTTCTCATCTCCTTACAGAATCGAAATCCACTCATACTGCAAGGAGGGGACGCCACACTTCGTCTTGCACTTTTCTGGAGCATGTTTCTTCCCCTTGGATCTTATTGGTCATGGGACAGATACAAAGACACCAATATCTCAAGCACAACACAAGTTCGCTCGCTTGCTGGACTCGCTTTTCTTTTACAAATTTGCTTTATTTACTGGTTTACAGGCTATCTAAAACTTCATCCTGTATGGACAACGGAAGGATCTGCTGTATGGTATGCTCTCAGTATTGAGCAATTTACAACTAGACTTGGTACTTACCTGCTACAGTTTCCTGACTTGCTCAAAGCAATCACCTTCGCAACACTTATCTTTGAAATCATTGGCCCATGCTTTGCTTTCTTCCCCATTTGGACGGGTCCTCTGCGCTTTGCAACAGCAATTGCGTTCATCTTATTTCATTTGATGGGTCTTGCACCTGCGATGGTACTTGCTCACTTTCCATGGGTATGTGCTATAGCTTGGATCGTTTTTATACCTAAGTATTTTTGGGATCGCGTCACAAAATTAGAGAGCTCAACCATACCTATCACAAGTCCTCGTCTTCAAAATGCTTGTGCCTCAATGCTCTTGATCTACGTATTTTTCTGGAATCTAAGTGCACATGGGCTACGCGATAATATGCCACTACCAAGAGAACTTGGTTCTATTCTACGCATTGACCAATATTGGAATATGTTTGCACCCTACCCCTTTAGGGAAGACGGTTGGTATGTGATCCCAGGAAAACTCAAAGATGGAAGTGAACTGGATGTATTCACAGAAAAAGAGCTGAACTGGCAACGCCCTCCTCTTTTGTCTGCAGTCTATAAAAATGATCGTTGGCGTTCCTTTCTTATGAGTCTAACCTTGAATATGGAAGACAAAGAACTCTATCTGCTGAGCTACGGTCGACATTTGTGTCGGACTTGGAACAAGACACATCCACCGGACCAACACCTTGAAACTTTCACCATTCATTTTATGCTGAAGGTCAATGAGTATGGAATTTTTCAACCAACATTTAACAAAACGACTTTGTGGGAGCACAATTGCTTTAGTGCACCTACTGAGAATAGTGTAGCTACTGAGAATAGTGTAGCTATATCGATGCGAAACAACGGCTAAGCAGGCAATCCCTCGATTTCGCGTTTTGCGCTTCACTCGGGATGACAACGAATGCTGTTATCCAATAGGGCCGAGCGTATCGAGTATCAGACCAAGCGTAGCCTCATCACCACTTTCATCCACACGAACCTGAAAGACGGCATGCCAATCATTATGCTGCTCAGGATCGGTAAGAATCAACTCGGTGCGAATCACTTCAGATCCCAAGCCCGTTATGATCGTATGTTTTGGACTGCGCGCATCTGGACCGAGTGCAATATGTGAGTGGTCTTCATAGTAGCTTGCTAGCAACGCTTCAAACTTCTCTGTAGTCCACAACACCTCTCCTGGACTCAACATCGCTAGCAAACTCTCATAATCACGAGTTGCAAGAGCTCTAAGCCACTGAAAGACAGTATTACGAATCAAAATTGTCAGGCGTTTCTTATCCAGACCCTTCTTCTCAACAATAGTTGCTGCAAGCTCTGGGACATCTTCACGGGGAGCAAGTCCTTCTTGCAGATCACTAAGACGCTTCCATTCTGCAACCAAACTAGAGTCTGTCGTCTTAAGCATCGTCTCAAAGAAAAGAATCATTTCGTCGACTTCATCATTCTTCAAAATATCGGGCACACTTTGCACCAACACTCGATAGACATCCGAAACATAACGCAACAAAACACCTTCAGCACGCTCAAGGCCGTACTCGTTGATATACTCTCCAAAAGAGCAATACCTCTCGTACATATCACGGGCGATCGATTTGGGTCGTATGTTGTCTTGTCCAATCCAGGGATGTTTTGCTGCATAGGCATTGAAGGTGTCGTAGATAAAATCAGCCATTGGTTTGGGGTATTCGACTTTTTCCAATTCATTCAAACGGTCGTCGTAGTCCATCCCCTGCATTTTGAGTTCAGCAATCTTATCTCGTTTTGCAAGATCCAACTGTCGCTGAAGTATGATCATTGGATTTTCGAGAATCGACTCGACAAGTGTCAGCAATTGGAAAGGATATTCCGGAATAAACGGATCCAGGTGATTCAAAGTATCGAGCAAATAGAGCGAAAGCACCTGATCGAGCGAGAAATCTTCTTGCAGATCTATATTGACTCGTACTTTGCGCTCATCCAACTGTTCTTCTTTGGGAATCCATTCGACGATTTTTTTGTCCAGCAAAGCGCGAAAGAGTTGGAAACTACGTTTGCGATGGTGCATTTTTGCAGAATCCGACTCGTGACTGTGACGTATGAGACGTTTCATCGTTGAACAACCATCAGCTCGCTGACTCAGTACGTTCAGAATAAGCCCATGACTGATCTGAAAACTCGAACGCAATTTTTCGGGAGGAGATTGCACCAAGTTTTTGAAGGTATCCTCGTTCCATGCGACATAGCCTTTTTCGGGGGGCTTCGCTTTGACAAATTTTTTCTTTGGATTGAGTTTGGCTTTCTGTTCGAGCTTACGGTTTTCGATCACATGCTCAGGCGCTTGAGCTATGACAAAACCTTGCGTATCAAAACCTTTGCGTCCTGCCCGACCGCACACTTGGTGAAAGTCACGCGCTGTAAGAATGCCTGTCTTTTGCCCATCATACTTGCACAATTTGGTAAGCAGAACAGTACGAATGGGTATATTTACCCCGACTCCCAGCGTATCGGTACCACTAATAATTTTGAGAAGCCCCTTTTGTGCGAGAGACTCAATCAAGATTCTGTATTTTGGTAGCAAACCTGCATGGTGAATCCCGATACCATGTCGTATCTGTTTTTTTATCTCTTTGCCGTACGGTGTTGTGAAATTGTACTTTGCAATCTCTTGGGCAATTTTGTTTTTGTGCTCTTTGCTACAAAAATCAATACTCAAAAGATTTTGCGCAACTTGAGCCGCCTCACGCTGTGAAAAGTTGACAACGTAGACCGGTGCCTTGTCTTTTTCGACAAGATCCGTAATCACCTGATCAAGAGGTTCTTCGCTATAATGGTAATTTAGAGGCACTGGACGCGTAAGCGAAGATACTGTCACTGTTTTGAGACCGTTTAGCTTCGTCAGCTCTTTCTCAAAAAAATCAGTAGAACCAAAGGTGGCAGACATCAATAGAAAGCGTGTCTTTTTAAGAAGCAATAACGGAATCTGCCAGGCAAAGCCCCGATCCCGATCCGAGTAGTAGTGAAACTCATCCACAATAACATCGTTCAATAAAGCCTCTGGCCCCTTGCGTAAAGCCATGTTGGCAAGCACTTCTGCAGTGCAACACAAGATGGGGGCTTCTCTATTAACAGCAGCATCACCTGTTAGCATTCCGACATGGCGAGGCCCAAAGTCCTTGCACAAGGCGAAGAATTTCTCATTGACCAATGCTTTGACGGGGCTTGTATAAATCGAACGCCTACGACTCGTTAGAGAGAGGTAATGCAGAGCCGAGGCGACGAGGGTTTTGCCGGACCCAGTCGGAGTATTTAGAATAACATTGTGCCCATTATAGAGCTCGAGTATGGCCTCTTCCTGGGAAGGGTAGAGCTCTATGTTCTTATCTGCAACATACTGAAAAAAGCGATCAAAGGCTTTCTCAGAGCTATAGACTTCATCTCTAAAATTGTACTCAAGCGGATACTGTGTCATGCGGATCTCCAGGCCAAAGAGCGGTGGTGTTCGCTCCCACCCTTCTCCCTAACATATCCGCCCGACCCTAAGAAGCCTTATTATTCTGGAGGGCTTTCTCAACAATCGCGAGCTTGTCTTTTGCTTTAGCAAACTCTGGATCCAGCTTTAGAGCTTCGACAAGGAGGGCCTTCGCTTTTGCGAGGTCGGTTGGCGATTTTTTATTAATGTGGGAGATGGCCATATTGAAAAGAATACGATGATTGGCTTTGTTGCCTGGAAAGAGCTTGAGAGCCTTCTCGTATTCTTGAAGCGACTCTTCAAACTGTGAGCCCTTCGAAAACATAACCCCTTTGTTATTAAAATGTCGAACCAGCTCAACCGGCGTAGAAGTCTCCTTGCAAAAGCTCTGAGCATGTTTTTCAAAACCACTCTTGAGAAGTTTTTCATACATAGAAAACTTCACATCGGGTTGCTCGGGATTAAGGTCCAGAAGCTCTGTCATTTTTTCAATCGACTTTTCGGGTTCTTTGGCCTGCAAATACATTTCGGCCATCTGATTTAAACGTTCGATATTCAGCGGAGCGAGCTTATCTGCTTTTTCAAAATACTTGCGAGCTTCTTCGATTTTACCATCTTCAAGATTTAGGCTACCAAGCTCATTATAGTATTTGATAGAGTTTGGATCAGCGGCAGAGAGACCTTCAAGAAGCTCACGAGCACGCGTCCTATCCCCTGCCATTTTATGAATCAGAGCACTCTTGAATACACCTTTGGGACCAGTGCTTTCGAGGTTATTCTTAGCGAACTCCATCGCTTTATCGTATTTTTGTTGCTTAAGAAGCGGCTCTATAACTTTATAGTCCACTTCGTTATATTTTTCTCTCGCTTGGCTTTTCTTTAGAGCTCCAACAAGGGAGCTAATAAGAATTGGTAGAGAGACTGGTTTTTCAACGATAATGATATCTTCCAGCTCCTGTACGAGCGCTACACTACCCGAACTTTTTTGCCTAGATACTGCAACAATAAAGCCGGCATCTCGTTTATTCCGGATATCGTGAGCACGCCATTTCTGTATGAGAGCCGTAGCTGGAAGACCAGGCATATCCATTTCTAAGATCGCCACTTCGACCTTATTTTGGTTAAAAAGATAGAGGCCATTCTCCCAAGTATTTGCTGTGAGAGCCTGAATCTTCTGTGACTCTAACATTTGCTTAACGGCTACCAAAAACAGATCATCATGATCGACGACAAGGACTTTGTGTGGTAATACGTCAGCCATACCGAAAATTCCTGTTCTGGCGAAGGGTTTTATTTAATTATATCGTACTCTAGTCTTTCCACAGAATCCAAATTGAGAACTTTATGGAGTCTAAAATGCGTTTCGGTAAGAGGGAGACTCTCTGCAAACTCTTGGACATAGAACTACCCATCATTCAAGCTGGTATGGTATGGACTTCTGGAGCCAATCTAGCTGCAGCCTCCGCTAATTCTGGTGTTCTTGGTGTCATAGGAGCAGGATCAATGACGCCAGAGCTTCTAAGACAACAAATCCGTAAAGCAAAGTCCCTCACAAACCGCACGCTAGCAATCAACATACCACTTCTCTACCAACGCATTGACGAACAGATTTCTATTGCCTTAGAAGAAGGCATCCGTATTTTCATAAGCTCTGCGGGCAGTCCAAAGACATACACCCGACGCTTAAAGGATGCAGGCTGCAAAGTCATCCACGTGGTTTCAAATGCAAGTTTAGCTAAGAAGTGTGAAGATGCTGGTGTGGATGCTGTTGTTGCCGAAGGTTTTGAGGCAGGTGGACATAATGGACGTGACGAGTTAACCACACTGGTCTTGGTCCCAGAAGTTGTACGTGCTGTGAAAATTCCAGTCATAGCTGCTGGAGGCATCGCCTGTGGAGCTAGTATTGCTGCGGCATTTGCTCTTGGCGCACATGGCGTACAGATTGGATCACGCTTTGCGATTACTCAGGAATCAAGCCTGCACGAGGCATTTAAACACGCAGTCGTAGACGCCACTGATGATGCGACAGTACTATGTATGAAAAAACTTGTGCCGGTACGGCTTATGAAGAATGCTTTCTACAAGCGCATTCATGAACTCGAGGAGCGGGGAGCATCCGCTGAAGAGCTCAAAGCAGCCCTTGGAACAGGACGCGCACGAAACGGGATGCTACATGGCGATCTCATCGAAGGCGAACTCGAAATCGGGCAAGTCAGCGGTATGATCGATGATATTCCAACAGTAGCAGAACTCGTTGAACGACTGAAAAATG
Source organism: uncultured Pseudobdellovibrionaceae bacterium (assembly GCA_964635325.1). Classification (GTDB taxonomy): domain Bacteria; phylum Bdellovibrionota_B; class Oligoflexia; order Oligoflexales; family Bog-1112; genus BOG-1112. Next base: position 20,486 of record CAZWOL010000017.1, on the reverse strand, counting down.
AATATACAAAAACCATTCAAGACTTAGTGGGATAAACATATGTCAGAGCAACCAAGACGCATCAAACGTGGATGGATGAATTTACGCGTATCAAAAGTTGTGCATGAAACTGTCGACACTCGTACTTTTTATTTTGTAGATGACGAGGAAGGAGGTCGAGCCTTTGATTACAAACCGGGTCAGTATCTTACTTTCCGCTTTGATGATTTGGGCCCAAAACCCCTTGCTCGCTCCTACACAATGTCAAGCTCGCCCTGTGAGACAGAACATGTTGCTGTCACTGTCAAAGAGATGCATAGCGGTGTCGTCAGTCAATTCTTTATCAAAGGTGTTAAAGAAGGTGACATCCTGCGTGCACGTGGCCCGATCGGTAGGTTTGGTTATTTTGTAGACCAAGATCAGGAACATCTCGCTATGATTGCAGCAGGTAGTGGTGTCACTCCCTTCACAAGTATCATTCGTGAGTACGCTCGTCACCTTGGGCAAGGGGATGCTCCAAAACGCATGACGCTTCTGGTGTCGTATAGATCTACAGATGATTTGATCAACTGGGATGCTCTGCAGGAGCTAGCAAAGGTCCCTGGGGTTCGCATCATCACGACACTCACTCGCCAAGAAACTGCGAATGAAGGATTTTTGTACGGTCGCATCAATGAAGATATGTTGAACGATATCTTTTATAAAGACTTGCAAAACACGACTTTCATGACATGCGGTCCACAAGAAATGATGAACCTGACTGCAAATTTCTTAAAAGAGCGGGGAGTCCCACACAACTGTATCAAGATCGAGTCTTACGAAACGACTTGAGACCTTGCAAATCTAAAGACTCTAGCTTAGAAACCTTGCTATTAGCGCACAACTAAACATCATAACATACAAACCAACACCACGTATAATCAACCAAGCCCAGTTGCCCATACGAAGCGCTGCAAATGCAACAAGTGCAGCATGAACTAAAAAGCCCCAACCGAGTATGCCAGAGACTTTTGTAAGCATGCTTCTGAATGCTGGCATACTCACCATCGTTTGCATATCATCTGGCAACATCAATTGATATTTATCCATCAGAATCACAAGCAGTGGCTTTTCCAAAAACTGCATCACAAGCAAAATCAGACCAAAGACCACTCCGAGAAAGACAGGTTGTAGCTTGATATAGATTGGTTTTTTGGTGAAATATGACAAAAGACCAAAAACCAGGACCAGCAATGTCGAGCCAACTGTGATTTCGTCGATCGTTTTGTAGACAACCAATGTAAAAACCGCTTCTGCAAGAGCAAGCACAATCGCAGCAATCACACCTGATTTAAGTCCTGCAAAACTATCCATCACAACAAAGACAATAAGTGGCAGCACACCAAACAAGAGAGTCGATGCATTCATAAACACCTTCTATGTTATGAGAGTGAATTCCATACCATCATAAGCATACTCAACATTCTCTGGCAGCTTCGCTTTATCTCAAGCCACTTGACACGCGAACCTCTGAAACTTTGTACTGCTTTAACTTTATCGGTTCTGCGTGTCTATGAATTTAGGCTACCTTCAACCTATCTTTCACCACTCATATGGAACTTGCTCAAATCGCACATCGGGCCATTCTTCCTCATCACTTTTAAAAAAACTTTCTGGGCTCTCGCTCCAAAGATCAATCTCACGCCTCCACTCATCAATTTTTTTGATGTAATCTTCTATTTCTTTACTTATTTTTTCCTTCTTTTCTTTATCTTTATAACTTGTCAGCAAGAATCTATTGGACGCGAGAAGCTCATTGTAAATACTGATCATGTCCCTTAGAAGGACTATCTTCCTCATTTGTTGCTCAAACTTCAAATCTATCTTATCTAAAATTTGCTCCTTAAATGCAGGACTACCTATGTTGTCATACTTTCCCGTCAAAAAGTAAATTGGCACAGAATCTTCTAAAGGTGTCATGGTAAGAAAATCGACAGCACTTTGAGCGAAGTTGTCAGGTGAAATATCAAATTTCATCTGACTTGCTCCCATGAATTCAACAAAAACAGTGCACCCAGCTTCAGTTCCCTTAGTTGTTGATTCCAAGAGTTTTTGTATACTTCCTTTGGCATCTACAATATTTCCATTGGCGCTCGCACTTATCAATTGATCGATACGCTCTTTTTCTTGGCTGTTTTTTGTTTTGCACTCAAGAACAGCCGTTACGGCAACCCCCATAGAAACGCTAGACACAAAAGAATCTCCGCATTTCTTATAAAAATCCTCTGGATGAGCAGAATAATCATCTAGAATATCCCTTCGGATGTTAAACTTCTTGAAACTGATAGGTGTGAAAATTTTCTGACCCGTTATAAGGGCATATGAATAACTCGATGACAGAGTTTTTTCATTAAGCGAATTCCTGCTCCCTGAAAAAACAGCATCCATTCCTCCCATTTTATATCCAACATTCAAAGCAATATCTCGTTTTAACAACGAATATAACTCACTTGTAGATTTAACATGTGAGACAGAAAAACTTAGGGTAGAGCCTTTGGAATTTTGTACAGAAGAAGCTTCGTCATGCTCTATACAAGAACCTGTCATCTCATTAAGACTATCTTCTCCTTTTAGACTTTTAAAACCTTGTCCAAGCTGAAATGAATGAACACTTGGGTTCAGTTGCCATACAGAAAGCTGATGCTTCGGCTGAAGCTTTGGAACAGTAAGGTCTGGATGTGCAACATCCCCATTCTGGGAATCTTTTTTATCAACCAAAAGTCCACAAGATACATTTAGAAACAAATACAAAGATAATAAAATTTTTTTAGTGTGCATAATTTCCTTCTACAATTTTTTTTCAATTATTTATTGATTTCTTGTAACTCTCATAACACACATGAATAGCCTGCAAAGAACTTGTGGATTTAAGGCAAGTTTTAAATTCTTCTGCTACAAAATCAAGATCTGATTTTTCCTGTTCATTTAAAGATCGCAACTTACCCAGTTTGTGTAATTCTTCTGCTTGTTGCTTCAAATTTTCTTTAGCTTCATTTAACTGTTGTGCCAATTGAAGCTTTTCCGCTTCAGCTTCATGAAGCCTTCTCTCCGTTTCTCTCTCTCGTGCGGCGTCCCTTTCTTTATCTTCTTTACGCTGCCGCTCTAACTCTAGCCCCCTATCCACAACCAACAAAGGAATTCCAATAGGTGGACAAAGAACCGCTACATCTTCTTTCCAATACTTCTTCAACCATCCACCCGCTTGAGCGGTCTGAGCAAGACCAAAAAAGGTCAAAGCCAATGTCAACACTAATTTCATGCTCTTCATTTTCAACACTCCAAACAAAATATAAACACAGCCCAACACAGGCCGGGGGGACAATAATCAACAAAATTTGAAAATTCAAGCGACATCACTAGCTATGATCTTGACGATACAATCGAAGATGTCTATGAAGATTTTCTTGGGGGAACTAAGACTGACCGTACATTCACGGCAGACTCTCAGACTATGGAGAGTTTTCTAATCGCAACAAAGACAACAAGTGGCAGCACACCAAACAAGAGAGTCGATGCATTCATAAACACCTTCTATGTTATGAGAGTGAATTCCATACCATCATAAGCATACTCAACATTCTCTGGCAGCTTCGCTTTATCTCGCTCATAGTCAACACTATGCGCAAGGTGCGTCAATATCCCCCGAGACACATCTAATTTCTTAAAAAGCTCCAACGTTTCTGGGACACTGCTATGCGTTGGATGGTGACTAAACCCAACACCACTTGCAATGAGAACTTTTACTTTGCCTCTCCATCGCTCAAGAACCTCCTCTGGAAAAAACTTAAAATCGGTAGCATAGGCAAAAGATCCGATACGAAATCCCGACGTAAGAGTATTTCCGTGAGGCAGATCTACGGATTCAATCTCCATATTGCCGACCTTCAAAATATTCTCAGGCAAATCTCGAAGTATGATCTGCGGCTTAGTCCCTACATAACCGGTCTCTTTAAACACGTATGCAAAGCGCTCACGAAGATCCTGAGCATGTCGTTGGTGTATCCAACATTCGACTGGCTTTTTGTGGAAGAAATAAAATGCACGCAAGTCATCTAAGCCATGACAGTGATCTGCATGTGCGTGCGTGTAGAGCGCATACTCGAGGTGTTGGATTTTATGTCGTAACATTTGAGCACGAAAGTCAGGAGATGTATCAACCACCAAGTTCACATCACTTTTGAGGTCATGAATGAGTATGGAAGCCCGCGTGCGATTATTAAAGGGACTCGTGCTCTGACACACCGCACAGGGACACGCTATGATGGGGACGCCCGTCGAGGTGCCCGAGCCTAAAATTGTAACTTTGATTTCTACGTTTTCCATACATCGCCCTCGCTGCTTTCGTATTTTGATGCTAATCAAAGAGTGTGGATTCTATGATATGTAGATCGTTCCGTACTCTAAACATGTCTCCTGAGGGCAAATTGTGCAACTTCTAGTACAAAAATATGGCGGAACTTCGGTAGGTACTCTGGAACGCATTGGCAACGTTGCTGTGCATATCAAAAACACCCGAGAGCAAAGCCCCCTGAAGCTTATCGTTGTGGTCAGCGCGATGGGCACCTACACCGATGAACTCATCCAGATGGGAAGAGCGCTACACCCATGGCCTCCTAGGCGCGAACTCGACATGCTCCTATCCGCAGGAGAGAGGATCAGCGCATCCCTACTCAGCATTGCTTTGCATCGTCAGGGTATTGCAGCAATTTCTCTTACCGGCTCCCAAAGTGGCATACTGACCGACTCCGTACATGGCAACGCTCGAATCTCCAAGATACTGGGCCATCGCATCCGTGAAGAACTGAAAACCCACGATGTCGTCATCATCGCAGGTTTCCAAGGCGTAAGTCCTCTGACCAAAGATGTCACAACACTAGGACGCGGAGGTTCGGATTTGACAGCAGTGGCCCTTGCTATCGCTCTTGAGGCAAAGGGTTGCGAGATCTATACGGACGTACCTGGCATCATGACCGCAGATCCTAGACAGGTATCAAATGCTCGCGTGCTGCATACGCTATCTTGGGAGATGATGAGCGAACTTGCTTCTGCCGGTGCTGGGGTCGTCCATCATCGCGCAGCTCTCGTAGCACAAAAGTTTCAAATGCCCTTTGAAATTCGTTCGAGCCAAAACTTTAGTCTCCGTGGCACCTTTATCGAAGGACATACAATGGAAAGCCCACAAGTTATTGCCGTCACAAGCAAGTCTGACCAATCTTTAATTCGCTTTCTGGTCCAACCAGAAGACATTGGCTCACGCATCATGCATGAAGGCCTAGAATGGCTGTGGAAGAATGAACATTCTCCTACGATCTATCGATCCTTTCAAGCTGGACATAGTCTTGCAATCGAAACCGTGATCGATTCCAGTCTCGTAAGTCCATTTTTAGATTTCGTCGAAAGTTTGGTGACTTCTCAGCAGGGCGCTTTGAGCAGACAATCTGCCGAGGCTAGTCTCTGTATAGTCACCTTGGTAGGTCTAGGTTTTCGTCATGCTCCCCATATCGTGCAGAAAGTACTAGGTCTCTTTGTTCAAATGCCAAAGGTTTTTGAAGTCAAAGACAACGCAATCGTTATGAGTGTCACGGATGAACAATCCACCGACTTCATCAACACACTGCACGATGTTTTTTTCCCAAAAGACGCAAAGAGCTCAGAAGAGCTGATTGACTAAACAATCAACACTCTGAGCTACAATTATAGACAGAATTAGTATAGATTTTTACACTTCAAAAGCGGGGCAAAAAATTGAAAAAAATCATTCTTATTTTCTTATTATTATCTATATCATTTACTTTACTCGCAGCGGAACCGCAAAAACCAACTCAGTCTATGGACGCAAGAAAGGATAAAGTCACACTCTCTGCAGCATTAGGAATAACTCCACAAGCCGAAATATCCTCACTAGAGTTTGTAAGCCCAATGATAACTGCAATGTGGAATGAGAAACTCTATTTGGGATTTTTCATCAATTTTAGATCTATCACCATGCAAAATATCTATATTGAAAAATCCACTGAACGCTACCACCCATCATATAATTTTGAACTTGGTACTGGACTAGCTCTTCGTAGTTTTTTGAATGAAAATGTAGGGAGTTTTGTACACTTCGGTCCCAATATCATTTTTCCTGATCCTGCGCTCGCTAATCGAAGTCAGAGTTGGGGCTTACAACTGAGCTTCGGCGCAGAGTACCTCTTTACTACTGAGATTCATGATGGGGACCATATCAAATTCCAGGAAGAGTCACTGTTTGCAGAAATCATTCTGAATAGGAATGTTCTACGTGCTGACAAACTGACTGGTTCTCCAAGCTTTTTTAACTACCAAGGCCTAGCACTTGGAGTTCGTTGGTATATTTAATGCGGAATAGAACTTTCCACCGCACGGATGCTTTGCTCACGAGCACCACTCAATACCTGAAAAGCCTTGAGATAGCTGAGGCGTTTGCGTTCTTTAGGCATTCCTCGAAGCAGAAATGGTAAGGTATGAAGATAGCGAGGTAAGGTCTCGTTATAATCTCGCATCATCGCAAGATAGAGTGTCGCTTCACCAGATTCAAGGACTATAGTTTCTGCAAACTCCTGATCTATGTAAAGACGAGGAGCGAGGTCCTTGCGTTGACAGTATTGTTCGACACATTGCACGATCTGGTCATTGATTGGAACAAGGGGTTTGTTTTCAAAATGCAAACCAGGAACAACAGTGCTTTGCGAAGGAAAGACCAAAATATCTTGCTCATTCACAAAGCCTAACAGCAGAATTGCACGAGGGGTTGGACAGTAGAGATGTAATGCCATGCTAAGCCCGATCCTAAAGTTGAATGTCTGTACGTTCTATACGTCCACCAAACTCATTCAAGATAGCCTGGGTCACAGGTGCTTGTTGCGCTTCGACTTCCAACTGCTTGCGTAGCTCTGCATCCTGACGAGCCTTGCGTTCGATCATCGACTCAGGAACAGGGGCCTGGATTGTAGCACCCTCGATTCGAGCCTTGTCACAGACTTCAAACTGACCTTTGAAATCAAACATATCGACAAAGAGTTGGTAAAAACGTTTTTGGGCATCAGGCTTAAGGATTTCTTCACCAACAAAACTCTTTGGGTCGACAGCAACCAGAATTTTTTGTGCTGAATATTCAAGTGGAGAAAGGTCCTCCAACTTGCGCCCTTGAAAGGGACTGAGTTGTTTGGTGCGACTGATAAACTCCTCCCAGGTTGCAGGCATACTACGATCTATGACCGTTGCTTTTGCAACAGGAGCTGGTGGGGGAGTTGCTGCTTTAGGGCTTTCTTTGGGAGCACGCGCCGGTGACGATGCAAAGTTTGCAGAACTTGCTGTCACTTCAACCTGAGGATTTGTCACAGTCTGCGTGACCTGAGCTGTCTGAGTCTTTAGACACCATTCGAGACAGTAATTTTCGAAGACGAAGCGATCCAACCATGAATCATCGAGTTCTTTATTACAACGCATCAAACTATGAAACAGTTCCTGCAAGGTGAGATGAGGTGCTTTTTTTCCAATCTCCAGCAAGGCTAGCTTGTCTTCTTCACTAAGCTTAGCAAGGGTATCATCATTGATCTGCGTGCCCATTGTTTTGAGGATCATCGTATGTCTAAGATAACCCGCAAGCTCACTGACAACACTTTCAAATTCGACACCTTCTTGGTCGAGCTCGGCAATCAAGGTCAAGCAGGCTTCGGCACGCTTGCCTATAAGAGCATCTAGTAAGCGAATAAAGAACGAATTGGATAATGATGTAAGTAGTGGTGTTAAGCTTTCACGCGTAACTTTGCCAGCACCCAATGCAATGACTTGGTCCAGAAGCGTGAGTGAATCACGAACGGATCCATTAGCCTCTTGGGACACTATTGCTAGAGCTTCATCCTCAAATTCGATAGCTTCTTTAGTGAGAATCTCACGTAAACGTTGGTGAATAGCGTGTGCACTCACTCGCTTCAGATAAAATGTCTGACAGCGACTGATGACGGTTTTTGGAACCTTATGCAGCTCGGTGGTTGCAAATACAAAAATAACATTGTCAGGTGGCTCTTCGAGAGTCTTCAACAATGCATTGAAGGCACTGTTGGATAGCATGTGCACTTCGTCGATAATGTAGACTTTATAACGCGACCGCTGCGGTGTGTAACCCAGGGTCTCTTGTAAGGCACGAATCTCTGCGACACCGTTATTGGAGGCACCGTCGATCTCAAGGACGTCTTCGTGGAAATTACCCGAGATAGCTTTGCAACTGTAGCATTGGTTGCACGGTTCAGGCGTTGGACCACTATCGCAGTTTAGTGCCTTTGCAAAGACACGAGCAGAGCTAGTCTTGCCTATACCTCGGACGCCTGACAAAATGATACCGCACGGCTCACGGCCTAGACGTATCGCATTGACAAGGGCCTGAGAGACCGCTTCTTGTCCAATAAGATCTGAAAATGTTTCGGGACGATATTTACGAGCGAGAGGTTGGTAAGCCAAGGTTCACACCCTTAACAAGAGTGTCTGGAAAAACCAAATAGTTAGATGCAACGAGCACTGGAACGCAGTTTAGGTTCGACTAAATGAGTACCGGAGCACAGAGCAACAACGCGAGATTGATTGGTTTTTCCAGACACTCTCAAAAAAATTAGCGCAAGGTGATAGCTAGATGACCCAAACACCTGGCTGTTTCCACTACCGTTGCTGTCTTCCGACCCTGGCGGAGTTGATGGATAGCCACCATCTGGAACCTAGCTATCACTCTGCGCTAAAGCAAAGTCTGAACATCTTTAATGAGCCACAGCCCTGGTGTCAAGGAAGAAACCGGGCTGCACTATCGCCTAACGTGATTGCTTCTTCATCGAAGCTGCAAGCAGCTGGCCAAAACTTCCCATTCCCTTGCTCTCTTGAGGGGCTTTGGGACTACTTTCATTGGATTTGTGACCAGAAAGCTTCAAAAATTCTTCATAGTCTTTCTGAGCCTCATCATCTTGGTCAAGCTGAGCTGGCGAAAGAAGAATTTTCCGATTGGCTGCATCCACACGCACAATCTTGACCTTCAAGATCTGAGGAGGGCTAGCCTTACGTCGATAAGATTCTCCAAAAGCCTTAAGCAAACTTGTACGCGGCACAAGTCCAAGAATCCCATCTTTAAGTTCTACAAGAGCACCAAAGCCTTTGAGAGATTGAACCTGAACCTCGTGTTCGCTGCCTTCTTTGAAATCATCCATCACAGCCCGCCATGGGTCTGCTTCTAGAGACTTAATAGAAAGCGACAGACGTCGTTTCTCTGTATCGATCTCGAGAACACGCACATCAACAACATCACCAAGTGTTAGCAACTCAGAAGGATTGTGGACGCGTTTGAGCCAACTCATCTCTGACAAATGTACCAAGCCGTCGACACCTGGGAAAAGCTCGACAAAGGCACCAAAGTTCGTCAAACGAACCACACGTCCCTTGTAAGACTCACCTACTTCAACCCGATCGGATAGATCCGACCATGGATCCGTCTGCGCCTGTTTGCGGCTAAGACTGATGCGAGGGAAAGCCTGATTTGCTTGGTTTTCAATTTTCAGAATTTTAACGCGAAGCGTATCACCGACTTTGAGCACTTCGGCAACATCATTGACATGGCCATAGGTCAGCTCGGAAATATGCAGCATCCCAACGACGCCACCAATATCGACCATAGCACCAAAGCTACGGAGTTCTTTTACGGTTCCGTCAACTTCTTGGCCTTCTTCAAGCTGGGCTAGCTTGTCACGAGCGTTTTGCTTGAGTAGAGCTGCACGGGAGACCACAAGGTCACGTCCGCCCATGCGCTGTATAAGAAAATCAAATTCTTTACCAATATAAGGCGCTACATCTGTAACGCGTGCAAGATCGATTTGGGAGATTGGGCAGAATGCCTTGCGTCCGAGTACGGAAACTTCAAAACCACCTTTGTTACTGCCGGTGACTTTGCCTTTGACCGGAATCTTGGAGCTATAAGCTTCCTCAATAGCACTCTCGTTCATCTGCTTGTGTGAAAGAGAATTGCTCAGCAAGACCTCGCCATCACGTTTTGCGATAACAAACGCGTCGACCGAATCCCCAACTTTGTAATGGAATTCACCGTCCGCGCTCAAAAGCTCCTGCTTGGACATCACTGCAGAGTCTTTAACTCCAAGTTCCAACATCACATCGTTGCCGTCTGAAATATGGACGATCATCGCACGGACCTTAGTCCCTGTTGGATACTTCATACCCTCGGCTTTGTGGCCCTGGGTTGTTTGGAGAAGCTCGCTAAATTCGCTGCTCTCATCTTCACTATCTTTACTACCGTCAAAGGAAGAATCATCGTCTTCCCACTGAACTTCAATTTTTTTCACGCCAAACCTCAAGCATCAAGATGGAGGATGAAATTACCGCTTTCGCCAGACAGAAGTCAATGCCACATGCCAAGGACCGCGCCTAAAAGCTGTGCATTGATCAAAAAAAGACGGTTCCGCTTTTGCCCGCATGGTTTAGAATCAGCGAAAAATAATGGCACTCATCATTCAGGATGGAATTTTTGTGAACCAGACCAATGAATCCAAAACTCGTTCTCTTTTGCATCTTACGATCGGCGCTCTCGGTATTGTTTACGGAGACATAGGCACCAGCCCCCTTTACTCCATACGTCAGTGTTTCAATGGAGTGCATGGCCTTGCAGTCACAGAACACAACGTACTTGGCATCATGTCGCTTATTTTTTGGGCCCTCGTTGTTGTTATTTCCCTAAAATACCTCATGTTTGTTCTCAATGCTGACAACAACGGGGAAGGAGGCGTACTGGCCCTGGTAGCCCTTGCCTTTCCAAAACCCAATGCTTTGTCTAAAGCCAATCGCTTTCTTCTTGTTATAGGACTTTTTGGAGCTGCACTTCTCTTTGGCGATGGAATTATTACACCAGCCATCTCGGTGCTTAGCGCAGTCGAAGGTTTGACAATCGCTGCACCTGCATTTGAGATGCTGGTTCTTCCACTCACTGTATTGCTCCTATTTTTTGTTTTCTTTTTGCAAAAGTACGGAACATCCAGAGTAGGACGCACATTTGGTCCGATCATTTTGCTTTGGTTTGGTGTGCTCGCTGTGTTGGGTATTTACAATCTTGCTAAAGACTTGCGCGTACTCCATAGCCTCAACCCATACTATGCTTTCTCATTCTTTGCTGAAAACGGTTGGCATGGATTTGTAATGCTCGGAACAGTGTTCCTCGTTGTAACTGGTGGCGAAGCTCTCTATGCGGATATGGGGCACTTTGGCAAAACACCGATTCGTATGGGATGGTTTTGGGTAGTTTTCCCAGCTCTCGTACTCAACTACTTTGGTCAGGGAGCTCTACTCCTAAGTGATCCGACGGCTGCTGAAAATCCTTTCTTTCGCTTGGTCCCCGAATCACTGCTCTATCCGATCATCGCTCTTGCAACAATGTCGACAATCATTGCATCACAAGCTGTCATCTCAGGTACCTTTTCACTGACTCACCAAGCTGTGCAACTTGGCTATTTACCACGTTTGAATATTATTCATACAAATGCTGAAGAAAAAGGGCAAATCTATGTCCCTAGCATCAACTGGTTGCTCCTAGCATTTACGGTCTCACTTGTTCTTTTCTTCAAAGATTCGACCAACCTAGCTCCAGCCTACGGTGTAGCCATTACCTGTACGATGGTTGTTACAACCATACTCGCTTCGCTTGTTGCGCGTCGACTCTGGGGCTGGCGTAAGCGTTGGATCTTTGTCTTGACCGTATTTTTTCTGCTCGTCGATGGGGCTTTTTTTGCAGCAAACTTGCCGAAAATCCCACTCGGTGGATGGTTTGCACTTGCAATTGCTGCAGGCACACTGATCATCATGATGACGTGGAAACGAGGTCGTCAGGTTCTCTTTTTCAACTTGCGTAGCAAACTTATCTCGATCGATCAGTTTTTACGCAACATTGATGATGAAAAAACGCAAAGAGTCAAAGGGGTCGCAGTCTTTCTCAGCAGTCTTTCGGATACAGCACCTCTATCCATGCTGCGCAATATCAAGCATAACAAGATCGTGCATGAAACCACCATTCTCATGACAGTCATTGTTGAAGACGTCCCAAGAGTTCCGTGGAGTGAGAAATTCAACATCACAGATTGCGGTAAGGGCATTTATCTACTACGCGTTCGCTATGGTTTTACAGAATCCGTCCACATACCCGAAGTCTTTGAACGTTGCAATCAGGGTGGTCTTAAAGTCAATCCTTCGGAGATTACCTACTTTGTTGGTCGTGAAACTTTAGTTGTCAGTGATAAATCAGATCTGTCCAAGTGGGAGCGAATTATTTTTGAAGTCCTTACGCGCAACGCCCAACTCGCATCTAGGTTCTTTAGACTGCCACCTGATCAGGTCTTTGAAATTGGAACTCAAGTCGAGCTGTAAGAGCTTCAGTGATCTGCTGACGGTTTTCTTCGCAAAGACTTTTTTGCTGAGGACTGTCGCTTGTCACTGACTCGACGGGCTTTGGCTCGTTTAGAAGCCTTGCGATTTCTGCGCCGTTCTTTTTCCTGCATATCACGTTTCTCATCCCGTTCCTTGCGAATCAGGATCTCAATACGCTTGCATAACTCCTCACGAGCAAGCGCACGATTTAACTCACGCGAACGCTCTTGTTGGCATTTAATCTCAATACCCGTGGGAATATGTTGTAAGTAGACACAAGATGACGTCTTATTGATCTTCTGACCTCCACTACCGGAACCCAGAATGAATTTTTCGATCAGATCATCTTCATAAATACGAAGAGCCAGCATGCGCTCTTCGAGACTTTGTTTCTTTGTAGGCTTATTCTCTGTAGACATAGAGGACTATTGTACGTGGGAAAGCTTAGCGTTGCAAGTAGTCAAAACCTGCAATGGCATCGAAGCCACTAACGGTTGCAGCAATGTCCATCTGAACTGCACCGATTGCTGGGATTCCTTTTGTCACGTGGAAGCGAATTTTTGCATTATCAAAGGCAAGCATAAATTCGCGTTGCACAGGTGCATCCGGAGAACGCAACAGAGATTCGGTTAGATTTGCGATGAAGTCTTCATGCGCCAGTGCAGATCCATTTGTCTTGATGTCATAGACCAAAATATGATCGCAAGCTGGAAAGCTAAAACCTGTCTTAGTTTGAACACTTCTTTGTCCCAAATATTTGACTTTGAATTCGCCCAAATCAATAAGCTTAGCAACACGAAGCTTTGCCATGAAATCATCTGCAAAATATTCGGATGGAATATAAAAACCAATAGAGCCTGTTTGGCGGCCTGCAAACAGTATATCGAGATCGTAATTCAAACTCGCTTGGTAGGCACCGCTCTTACCCCGACTAGGAACGAAGGCCCCCATATTGAAAACCATAGTCCCAGACTCAATAATCGATGATGAGCGGCTTCCTCCATCTAGAGAGTAACGAACAAACTCACCCGTTTTGCTTTGCGCCAAACCTAACTGACTAAAAAATGCTAAAGTTGAAACCAGCAACCAAGACGTCGTACGCATACTTCTCCCTCCTTAGAGTTACAAATAGAGAATATGCTTCTAGCTTAGCCAAAGTTGCTAACAACACAAAGGACCTAAGCACGCCGACTAGTCTGCACGTATATCAAAATCCTTTAAGATCTCTCTCGCTGCATTGACCCCTGCAGCTCCCAAGACTGAACCTGCAGGATGGCATGCAGCACTACATGAGTAGAGTCCTTGCGTTGGAGACCTATAAGGCATACGTTCATCAAAGGCAAAGCAGTTATCCATGTGATGAATATGGCCGCCACTGATGCCAAAATGCTGCTCGATTTTTTGTGGATGCATAACGTCGTAATCGACGACAAGATCTCTAAAACCAGGAGCAAATTGTTCTGCTACTGCAAATAGTGTTTCTGCATAATGATTTTCTTCTTTTTCCCAAGTTGAATTTGCTAATTCATAAGGAACCCACTGCACAAAAAAAGCAGCATTATGATGACCGTGTGCATCTTGCAATGAGGGATCTGCCTGAGTATGGATGTACCACTCAATCGTTGGATTGGAACACAGCTTACCAGCTTTTGCTTCATCATAGCCTTTGCGGATCGTTGCCATAATATTGTCCCCCTGAGGAAGCAAGTGGATGGTCCCATTATGCTGTCCTTTATTTTCTGGCAGGCAGGCAAACTTAGGTAAATCTTTGAGAGCCATGTTCAACTTGAGAGTGGTCCCAGGCTTCTTGCGTTCGTCCAAAAAACGATTGAAGGATTGTGACCATGCATCACGACCCACAAGGTTTCGCATGCGATAGGGATCAGCATTAGACACTACCGCTTTGCAATGCAGCTCCTCACCGGTACTCAAACGCACACCTTCGACAGTACTTCCTCGTGTCATTATCGCATCGACAGCAAGACCCGTGCGAATCACAACTCCCGCTTCCACAGCAAGCCGTGCAAATTCTTTTGCAATCGTACCCATCCCACCTTTAACAATCATGAACGTGCCATCAGAGTTGGGCAACCTACACATATTATGCACAAGAAAATTATGTCCAGAGCCAGGAGTCCCAAAGCTCGCATCAAGCCCCGAGAACCCATCCGTCACAGCATACATAGCTACCAACAGCTCACTCTTGAAGCCAAAACGTTGTATGTATTGTTCACACGGATTGCGCACCAAGCTCACAAAAGCATCTTGCAAATGTGGACGCACATAACGCTGTGCTGTTTCTTCAAGAGAGAGAGGAGCATTCAACCAGGCTGGTGCAAGATCTTGTCGAATCTGCGCTAGTTCCGCATTCATACGTTCATTTGCATCAAAATCTGCTTGCGAGAAAAAACGCACAAACTGCTCACGCATAGACTCTTTATTAGAACCAAAGAGAAGATAACCGCCATCGAGACGAGGAAGAAAATAATGCGGATCACGACGTATAAGTTCGATACGTGCACCCAAGGTCTGCAAGATTTCTGGAGGCATCACGCCCAGTAAATAGGAACCTGAGGACGTACCAAGCTGGGGGGCTTTTGCAAAAGGGTATTCGGTTCTTGTAGCTCCTCCAAGAGTGGATTTTTCTTCCACCACGGTTACCTTCAAACCCTTACGTGCCAAAAGTGTTGCCGCAATCAGTCCATTGTGTCCAGCGCCTACTAAGACCACATCCTGCATAATTGACTCCAGTCCAAAAAATCATCGATCCTAAAAAGATAGCGTACAAAAAATATTCTCCGTATATAATTTGTGATACACATCGACATCATAGATTTGCCTAAGGATCGCGCTCTATTCGCGGCAAGCTTGGTCTCTATTTTCAATAAAGGATTTACTTAATGAGTTCGGATAAGCTTTCTCAAAACGATCTTGCTGACAATAAAGATATTGAACACTTTATCGAAGGTTACCGTGAATTTCGGAGCCAATATTTCCCAGAAACAGAAAAAAATTCACTCTTCCGCAAACTTGTAAAAAATGGACAGAATCCCAAAACGATGGTTATCGCTTGTAGTGATTCGCGAGTAGATCCTTCGATTATTCTCCAAACCAAACCAGGCGAGCTCTTTGTTGTGCGCAATGTTGCCAATCTTGTTCCGCCTTGCGACAACAACCCACGGCATCACGGTACGAGTTCTGCTTTGGAATTTGCTGTTCTAGGTTTGAAAGTGAAACACATCATCGTTTTTGGACATAGCTACTGTGGAGGCATCCGCGCACTACTTGATCGTTCGGATGAAACACCCAAACAAAATAGCTTTGTCGACAGCTGGATGAACATCGCAAAGCAGGCTAAGAAAAAAGCACTACACCAATGTTCTCATGATCATTCCTTAGATCCTGCAAAGATCTGCGAACAAGAGTCCCTGCTTATTTCTTTGCAGAATCTCCGTTCCTTTCCGTGGATTGAGGAGCGCGTGCAAAACGGAAGCCTCGCCTTGCATGCTTGGCGTTTTGACCTCAACGATGGAATTACACAAAGTTACAATGCAAAGACTGAGAGCTTCGAAAACTTATAAAACCATATCACTCCAATGTTTTGAGATACTCGGAGACAGCTTGGTAGCGTAGGGTTTTTGATTCGCCTTTCTTAGTATGCGTCTTTGTTTTGTCTCTAAGTATTTTGAGCAAGTCTTGGATGCGCTTATCTTTTAGGTTTTTTACTTTTTTGAAAGTACAGTGCAGATTACCGTAAGATGTCATCTGAACCGCAGATGACCCAAGATCAAAAGTGCCCCTATGAACCTTACTTGAAATCTCCGTCCTTTCGTAATGCACATTGATTCCAGAAACCTTGCTGACATCTTCAAAGATTTTAGCAAAGTTATCCTGACTCCAATCACTAATTCCCATCAAGCGGTTAATAACCTTCGTAATGTTTTGATAGCTTGCTGACAATTCATGATCACCGCGAACATACTTGATCTTGCTTTCCTTTGACAGACTCTCAAAGCCATCATTGAGTTTGTACATAATCTTAACCCATGCTCGCTTGGCTTCTCTGGTATTATGTTCAGCATTCGTCTTGTATTTAGAATAGTAAGCGATCACTGACTCATCTAAATTTGGATAAAATTGCGCTTTGAGTTTACGCAAAATCTCAACATCATAAGCACCCGTCGACGGATTGAAAACGATAAGATTAAAAAGGTTGTGAATACCGTTCTCTGTACAGTCCGGAAACAGAGGATTGTATGTTACCCAGTTTGTATAACTAAACGGCACAATTTTAGGGGCTCGCAACGCTTCAGCACCAACGTTTCCAACATCTGTAACAAACGCTACGCTACTAGCAAAATTTTCACTCACCCACTTAGCCTTGCTCCACGCAGATGTAAAGCTTGCAAGCAAGTCTGCATAGTCAGTTTCAGAAAAATAGTTAGTATAAAAATCTCTATCAACTCTTGACCACTCACTTTTTTCCACAAAATTTGCTTTCGCAAAGACTTCAAGATAGGATGCGAGTTCTGATTTTTCGTCCCACTTCATCCAGAGAAAAGAAAGCAATGCATTGGTTGTTGCATTAGGAAATTCACTAGGACTATAGCGCGTTAGATCTAGACTCAAAAAGCTTTGAGCAAGTGCCTGCGTGAATTCTCGCAATTTTGTCTGGTAGGCCGGACCTTCCGTCTCGTTTGTTTGAATTTGATTTTCCAAGCGGCTAAGGACGGAGGATCTATCAGCAGCTTTTAAAAATCCAGAACGCATAGCATCATAGGTTTTTTCATGCTGAGCTTTTTGTTTTTCGAGTTCAGTCAAATCAGAGCATGTAGCATCTGGATTATTCTTAATCTGTGCCTTGATGGCTTTGATTTGAGCATAGATCGGTGAAAGGTTTTTCTTTTTAAATTCCTCTGCTTTCTTTTCAAGTTCTGGCTGTTCCGCAATTAGTTTTTGCACACGAACGAGTTCATTGCGAGCAATTTCTTGATTAGCTTTTGCTTCTTGTAAAGCACCCAGATAGGCAGAGTCACTTTTGATCACAGATAGTATTTTTTGTTGGAGTTGTGCTACAGCCTCTTCGACCACATCTGGTCGTTTTAGCTCACTTCCAAAGCTATCTTTTATTTTTTCAAATTCAACGAAAATTTTTGCGACTGTAGCCCCTGACAGATTGGCTGCAGGATTACTAAACATATGACTAGGGACGACTTCACCTTCATTCAATTTTACGAATAAGGCAGATTCGACTTGGTTCAGTAGAACGGCTTGCTGTGACTTAAGATCACCATTCGCAAGCACCAAACTTTGATGCAACAATCCACTGAGGGGAGAGTAGATGCGATAGTCATCCGCAAATAGATCGTCGACACCCTTCAAATGGGAGACTGGCAAGGTTGCTTGCGCCCCAGCACTCACAATCAAACACCACCCTGCCAAAACACTCTGTCGCAAGACTTTATTGCCAAAAGCCATAAGCTAACCCCTCAATAATCGATGTCTTCAGTATTCCATTGATCTATTGCATCTTGGGGATGAGAATAGTATGGGTTGATACTGTCAAAATTTCGTTATCTGTGTCATCCCAAGTGGAGTGCGAAGCACGAAGCCGAGGGATCGCCTACTTAGTTGCTTAAGAGGAACAGAACGAATTCATACAAACGACAAATGATTTTGATAAATGCTAAACTAGAACTAAGTCACCTAGGCATAAGTTCAAAGTCTTTCAATACAAATGAGCGTTCTATGCAAGGCACAGAAAATCCTAAAATCTCCAGTCTGTGGATCCAGATCTTAGTCTGCTATACAGCCATTGCTGTCACTAGCTGGTCCATGCCCTACGCCCCCCAAAATTGGTCCAATTGGGCAACAGCACCCTTACAGTGGAACCAAGACTACATAAAACCCCTGGTCCTTCATTTTGTTTATTGGACAGGCTTACATCAAAACACACGACTCTTTGCAACTGATCCAAGCCTTGAGAGAACCTTTGACAACTTGCACGAACATTCTGTCTATGCTCAACTAGTCTACAAAGATGGAATGACCGCCAACTACGAATTCACAGCTACAAAAGATCTTTCCATTCTGCAGCGTATGTTTGAAGGCATGCGCTTCAATAAAATTCGACATGGACTCAATGCAGGCACCCCACGTGATATGCTCAGGTCTTTTGCAATTTGGGTTGCAAAGAAAAACACTTTTGATGCAAACAACCCTGTGATTCGAGTCTTTTTTGTGGAACGAAATGCTTGGACTGAAGCCATTCTACGAGGAGAGAGCAAGGTTACGGAATATGTGTTTTACAGGAGATCAATTGCCGCAAGGGAGCTTCAATGATGCGTATTGTTGAATATTTTAGCACCTTAAGAACTACAGTATTCCGCTACGGATCTCCTGACCAAATAGGCCTAACTCGAATGGCCATTGGGTTCTGCGTTCTTGCAAATATTATATTTCGCATGAGCAACCTTGAATTTTTCTACACCGATAACGGGCCCTTTCCAGTTCAAGTTATGGATGACTATTGGGGACCAATTGGCATCAATCTCATGCGTGGACTCCATGATATCCACTGGATCACAGCTTATTTTTACTCGCTAGTGCTTGCTGCTTTTTTTATGATGATCGGTTTATTTTCTAGACTGAGCACCCTATGGGTCTGTCTCGGTATAATGAGTTTGGATACACGTAATCCGTTTATCGGCAGTGGAGATCCCTACCTACGAGTCACGCTTGTCTATTTAGCTCTCGCAGAAGTTGGGCAAGCTTTTTCAATCGACAACTTCTTACGCCGAAACTATAGAAAGTTGTTCTGGAAATCCCCACCTAAAGATCTCATACCACAGTGGCCGCGTTACATGTTGCTCTTTCAAATTGCTGTCGTATACGGAACAGGAATCATTCACAAACTTCTCGATGTAACATGGAGGGATGGAACTGCAATGATTTTTGTACTGCGAAGCGAAGCTCGATCTGCATTTCCTATCCCTAGATTCTTGGGCACACCTCTAATCTCACTATTAGAAACCTACGCTGTCTTGTTTGTAGAACTCATGTTAGTCGCCAGTGTCTTTGTACCGAGAATGCGCAAGCTTTGGGTTCCATTAGGTATAATACTACATGTGTCTATTGCCTATGTGTATGATCTCATCCAATTCTCAATGTTTATTTTAAGTACTTATCTTTGCTTTCTCAGCGATGATCAGACACAAAAAATAGCAAGGACTTGGAGTCGCATAAAAAAGAAGTGACTTTCATCTACAGATGCTCTATTTCTTTTGCGCGTTAATCTATAAACCTTTCATTCCGCGTAAACCTTAGACAAATCGCAAAATCCTTTGACATAAGGTACGAACATGCTCCGCATCCTATTTTTTATGTCTCTTTCTGTGTTTCAGTTAGAATCCGTACTAGCTAGCGATGAACTCGTTCTAGCACCTGGGATCGGATGGTCTAAGCCAGACGAAGCACATACCAAAACTTCTTCTCATCGTAAAATATTTGCTTTTGATTTTGACGCCGGAAAACTGTGGCCTTTAGGCCGCAGATGAAAGGCATCAGAACTCGCAATACGAGGGAGAGCCGCGGGAACTTGTTCCGCTGCTCTCCCTCGTAATTTAAATCGGCCTAGCTTGTTGTTCTATGTATTTGCGAACAACCTCGATGGGAGCACCACCGCAGGATCCTGCAAAGTAACTTCGTGACCACAAACTCCCACCCCATAATGCCTTTTGAATGGAAGTATGCCCCTTCCTGCGTATCATTCTTGAGGAGGTTCCTTCAAACTCGACGAGCTGTGCATCAAAATCCAAGCAGATTTTTGAAAACATAGTTTTCAATTCTAGCAAAATTTCTTTTGTAAAAACCTTACGACGATATTTTGTGACAAACACCAAATGAACATGCATTTCAAAAGTGCAATGTCTTCCTGCTCAAATCAATCTTGACATGCTAAAACACCATGTTATACATGATGTGTATTTCTAAATATAGCATCGCTTATTAAGATTTACTCATAATTTAATGAATATATTGGCGTT
>CAZWOL010000016.1:0-49436 GCA_964635325.1 uncultured Pseudobdellovibrionaceae bacterium | reverse complement strand
AAAGCCCAATACTATCAGCTCAAATATGTGATCAATCTAAGTTAGAACGACTATACCCATGGACGCGTCCTCCCTGCGAGTAAGTAATCTTTGGAGCACCTGCGGTTTTCCTTAGCGCCCTCCTGTAAATTACTGTGGGCGTTTTGTTGTTCGAAAAATTCAGGTGAACTACCGACCTATTCACGCTAAAGCGGTTTACAGAGTCTGTGTGGGTTGAGAAAATAAATGCTCACGTATTTTCTTCGAGACGCTGTTCTGTAAGCTTTTTAGGTTGGCTTTTCCAGATCGCTTCTCAAAATATGCAGGAAGTATATCTGACAGAATCATCAGTAGTGCATCTGCATCTTGTTGGATCTCACTTAACCACGTATCGATTATAGCAAGGTCGCTGTAGGGTAGGCTTAGCCCCTGGTTTTTGCAACTTAGCACGTAGTGAAAGATCAACTCACGTTCGGTCAGTGTTGAAAGGTCAATCACACTCATATTATGTTTTCCGTTTTACCAACTCGTGGTTTGCTCCATACGAATGAATTGTCTATCATAGGACTCTACCCAATCAATTTCCAAAAGAAGGATGCTATGTTTGCGATCCGGGCCCAAGCACCAACGCGAATTGATATAGCCGGTGGAACTCTCGACCTGTGGCCATTGCACCACCTTGTCGAACACAAGTGCACGGTAAATGTCGGAATAGATCTCATGGCAACCGCCGATATTTCCGCATCGCAAGACAAAGACTATCATTTGCAAAGTACGGATCAAGATACATTTGTCAGTGGCAGCTTTGCGGAGCTTTGTGCAACAGCGCAGTTGCCCCTGGTAGGCCTTCTTCTTAAAGCGCTGTGGGATGAAAAACTTCCTCCGCTTGTTATCAAAACAAATGCTGGTTCACCGAAAGGTGCAGGGCTTGGTGGTTCCTCCACGCTTGGTATTGCTATTGCGGGTGGTCTAAACTACTTGAGACACAAGCTTGTTGGTCACGCCAGTTTGGCTGATTATGAGCTTGTGCGTCTTGTTTCTAATATTGAAGCTCGCTTGCTCAATATTCCTACAGGAACGCAGGATCACTGGGCGGCAGTTCGCGGGGGACTCAACATCATGCGTTATCCCTTCCTTGGCGAGACAGTCCAAACTCTCGATTCTGCTCTGCTCAACGAGCTAGGGCAGAGTTTGGTGCTGTGTTACAGTGGCCAATCACGAAATTCAGGCGGCAACAATTGGACATTTTTTAAGCGTATTATCGAAGGTGATACAGAGGCGCGGAATTGTCTGAATGAAATCGGCAAATATGCAGAAATCTGTGCTGACGAGGCTGAACGGGGTAATCTCTCCGGTCTTTTGAAAAATTCCCAAGAAGAGTGGCAACTGCGCAAGCGCTTATGGCCGACAACTGAGACGGAGGAGACTCGTCGTCTTGAGAAAGTTGCATTTGCTGCGGGCGCGTATTTTAGCCGAATTTGTGGAGCCGGTGGAGGGGGTGCGATGGTATTCTTCTCCTCTCCAGATCTTTGTCAGAAGGTAGCTGGAGCTTTGACGGCTGCTGGTGGGAAGGTCCTTCCAGTACAACTGATAAAAGAAGGTTTGAAGGTTTGCGAAATCGAGAGTTCTCTCCATTCTCAGGGGCTAAGTCCTTTGCCATATTTTTCTCTCTAGCGTTGTGGCTTTTGGGTGGAGCGCATCTTTGTGCTGCAGATGTTCCACTCAGTATTGCTGGCTGGCCTATGCAAGCGTTTGATGATGCCAAGCCTAGCATGTGGCTTGCTAATGATCCCGTTCTAGGGCGTATGATCTGCCCTGCTTTGACGCGATTGAATCTCGAAAAAAAGGTGTCGGAACCTCTTATCTTGAAGAGTGTTCATATAGATCGTCCCGGTGCTAAAACAGTGACATGGGTGCTGGGCTTGCGTACGGGAATTTATTGGTGGAATGGACAAGAATTAGAAGCGAAAGATGTTGCTGATTTTCTCCAAAAAAACTTAGCAACGATCGTAAAGGAGAAAGGTTCTGATCTTTGGACTCTGCCAAATTTTAGCATCACTGCAGACAAAGAGTTTGTACGTATAACGTTTAATCGTGAACCTGAGTTTGGTCCCTATGTTCTGAATGGGAGTGTGCTCTGGCGTGAGCGTGCTAGCAAAGATCCTATAAAGTTCGAGTGTGTGGGACGCTTTGTGCCTCAAAAAGAATCTGACCATATGAAACTTGTGCCAAATCGTCGCTATCAGCACGAGACTAAGTCCTACCTCATGCAAGATTTGCAGACCTTTCATCAACAAAAATTAAATGGTCTTGGATTTAGGATGGCCGATGATCAACCTACGGCGCCTGATAAACGCAAGGTTTTTGAGACAGCCCCCTGTGATTGCTTGGTTGATCTGCCAACGATGAATGCTGTGCTGTGGTTTGAGAACAACCCCTTGCTGTCTGATGTGAAGGTTCGCAAACGCCTATCGTCGCTTTTCCCTCGAGAGGCCTTGCTTGGTATTGGGTCCGGGTATTGGGGAACTTTGCCCTCGTCGGTGATTCCTAAAGATCATCCAGGTTATAGCTCTGAACGCCAAGTTCCTGACTTTGTTCTGACTCGTGCAACAGAAAGAAAACCCTTGTTTCTCAGTACAATGCGAGGCAAGGTGGGGCTCGTCGAGAAGGTGCTCAGTGATAACTTGCTCGTCGGAGGGTTCGACGTGCAGTTTGTGCAAGCAGATGATAAGCGTCTGGATGGTTTGATCACGGGTCTTTTTCTTCCTTGGCCAGAGATGGATCTTTACGATGCCTTCCATTCCAAAGGCAAACGTAAATTAGGTTACAGAAAAACCAATGATGCTGAACTTGATCGTGAACTCGATCACTACCGACGCTCATTGACGTTGCAGACTCCAGATTTTTCAGCACTAAAACATGTTCACAAACGTCTGCATGATTTGGAATGGATTAGCGTGTTGGCTCAAAATAAAGCCTGTATTGAATTTTCTGGTCTTACAAAAAAGAAGTCAACAATCGATAGCAAAGATCCGGATTGGTTTTTAAATTTATTATAATGTGTGGAGAGCGTCTTGATCATTCTCAAGTCGGATAAAGAAATAGATGAAATGAAGCGTGCAGGTCGTTTGGCTTGGGAGCTTCTTGAACATGTTGAATCCTTTATAAAACCAGGGATCTCAACTCTTGATATCAACCAATTGGTCGAAGAGTACACCAAGCAAAAGGGTGGACGTTCAGCGCCGCTTAACTACAAAGGTTTTCCAAAGTCGGTATGTACTTCTGTCAATGAAGTCGTCTGTCACGGAATTCCCAATGCCAAAGTTATTTTGCGTGAAGGTGATATCATAAATGTCGATGTGACACCGATCATCAACAATTATCACGGAGACTCCTCTCGTACTTTTTTTGTAGGAGAAGTTTCCGAAAGTGCGCGTCGTCTGGTGGAGTGTGCACGCAAGAGCCTTGACCTTGGTATTGCTGCTGTCTATGACGGAGCTCGTGTTGGAGATATTGGAGCTGCAATTCAGGCCTATGTTGAGAATTGCGGGTTTCAAGTTGTTCGAGAGTTTGTTGGACACGGCATAGGTCGTATCTTTCATGAAGATCCACAGATTCCGCATTATGGCAAAGCCGGTAAAGGTGCGCGTCTGACGCGTGGGATGACGTTCACAATCGAACCGATGGTTAACGAAGGTGACTGGCGTTGTGAGATCTTGTCCGATGGTTGGACTGCTGTTAC
This sequence comes from uncultured Pseudobdellovibrionaceae bacterium, assembly GCA_964635325.1. Taxonomy (GTDB): domain Bacteria; phylum Bdellovibrionota_B; class Oligoflexia; order Oligoflexales; family Bog-1112; genus BOG-1112. Next base: position 45,715 of record CAZWOL010000016.1, on the reverse strand, counting down.
TTTCGATCGCAAGCTTTCTGCACAGTTTGAACATACGATCGGCATTCGCAGCAACGGTAAGGTCGAGATACTCACTGGTCCTGGATAGTTGTCAGCGACCGTAGCTTGCTTCCAAATGCGCCTCTGCTAGCTTGTTCTGATTCAGCATAAAACTGACCTGTGCTGCAGGGGTGTCCTCCTGAAGATTCAACATTGTTTTTAGCGCATATATTTTGAACTGATAGCGATGTGGCTTGCCTGGAGGTGGACAAGGTCCACCGTAGCCAGCTTTGCCAAAGTCTGTCCGGCTTTGGATTGTTCCGGCAGGCAAAATCCCTCCTTGGGAACCTGCACCTGCTGTGAGTTTTTGTACGTTTGCAGGAATGTTAAATACAACCCAATGCCACCAACCGCTACCTGTCGGTGCATCCGGATCAAACATCATGATTGCAAACGACTTGGTATCTTTCGGAGCTCCGCTCCATTCAAGGTCTGGAGAGATGTTTTTGCCAGTGCAACCAAAAGAATTGTAAACTTGGTCTTGCGACATCGGTTCGTGGCTTTTTAAAACTTTGCTTTTGAGAGTGAATGTCTCTGCGAATGTTGTTTGTGATAGCATCAAAGCTCCAAAAACAAATACTAAGGATTTCATCATGCATGTCCTTTTCATAAATTTTTTCTATAGTAACTGATGATGAATTCTATCAGCAAGATTTCAAGTGAAGATGGCTTTTTCGTCTACATCTTAGAGTGCGTCGATCGCAGTCTTTACACGGGATGGACCACAAACTTGAAACGTAGACTTCTGGCTCATAACCGAGGTGTTGCGAGCAAATACACTCGCGTGCGCCTACCGGTACGTATGGTGTATTTTGAGAGTGTTGGTTCGAAAAGCGAGGCAATGCGTGAGGAATGTCGCATCAAAGATTTAAAGCGCACAGAGAAACTGAATTTGATTGCAGGTGCTAGTCGAGGAGGATGTCTTGAATCTCAGGCATCTTCTCTTTGAAGATAGGAATGATCCCGTTGAAGAGTGTCAATTGACTCGAAGGACAACCAGAACAGCCCCCAAACATGCGAATGGTGAGTATGCCAGTTGCTTCTTGGTACTCTACAAACTCACACCCACCTTGATGCATGGCTAGATATGGGTTGATGTCTTCTTCAATGATTTTCTCAATTTTATCTTGCATATAAGTCTCGCGAATGAGTCGTTTGAGTAGATAACCCTACGGCGATATAGCCTTAGTGGTACCTATTAAAGAGGAATTCTCGAACTCCGTCAATGGCTGCACGCCCCATAGCAAGGACCGCTTCCTCGCTATTGCCAGCCATGTGAGCCGTAGCTACCAGTTTTTCCAGAGAAAAAAGCTCTGGATCCTGTGCCGGTTCTTCTTCAAATACGTCGATAGCTGCTCCTGCAATAGTCTCGTTTTGTAAGGCAGTCTTTAGAGCAGTCTGGTGAACTACCTGACCGCGTGATGTATTGATCAGCATTGCGGTTGGCTTCATCATTTCAAATTGTGCAGTGTCGATCATTTTATTGGTCAACGGAGTCAGAGGAACATGGAGCGAGACTGCGTCACAGTTTTGCAAGAGTTCTTTCAAAGAAACTTTCTCACAAGAAGCAACTCGTATAGCCTGATCCTTTTGTGTGTCTATCTCACACACAAGTATGGAGCAACGAAAGGCTTTGAGTAGGCCTGCAACTCGACTGCCAACAGCTCCAAACCCAACGATACCTATCTTTTTCCCTGTCAGCTGCACGCCACCATTTTTCCACCACTCTCCCTGATGAAACTTGCGATCACTCCGTGCAATGTTGCGAAAAACAGAGAGCATCAATCCAACGGCATGCTCAGCAGCGCTATCCGCATTGACTCCAGCTTGCCAGTAGATTCGAACTCCAGCATTTTTACATGCTTTTAGATCAAGGCTATCTAGGCCTACTCCATACTTCGCTATAGCTTTGAGTCTAGGAAGTTGTGCAAGTATTTCTGCCGATATGAATTCTTTTCCGATGATCGCTACATCTGCATCTTTGAGAAAGCTAACAAGCTCATTGTCTGCGAGTTCGTTATGTGAGTCTGCAAAAACGATTTTGTGGTTTGGATGAAAGGCTTGGATCGCTAACGAGCGCACCTGTGCATTGCGACAAAAACTTGGAGCAGCAACCGCAATATTTTTTTTCAAGATTTCACATCCAAACTAAGGTAGAGCACTCCGAGTAGGCCTAGAAAAATAAGAAGCGAACCTAAATATAGCCAATAACGTTGGTTTCTGTCAGATCGCTTTGGGTGCAATGAATTTTCGTTCACAAACTCTCTCTTAGAATCTTAGATGAAAAAAGCAAGGAGACGGTCCAAGCTTAAGACCCCAAAGATAGCAAAGGTGTACGTGCACGAGAAGTGGAAGAATGGCATGACATTCTTGTTGGATTGCGATTGGAAGATACGGTAGCTATCCCAAGCAAACTTTAAGCTGATGAATGCTGCGACTATTGTATATAGCCAGCCTGCTTGTTGAAAAAAACTAAACGATAAGACACATGGCACAAGCAGTATTGAATAGACCATCATGGCCTTGCGAGTTCGATGGTCACCATAAACTGCGGGATACATTGGTATGCCAGCTTTTTTGTAATCTTCTTTGTATTTGAGAGCCAATGCCCAAAAATGAGGAGGTGTCCATAGCGTGATGATGAGAAAGAGCATCCATGCAGGCCAAGCTAAGTTGCCCGTTACAGCAGCCCAACCAATAAGTGGGCCAACAGCACCCGCAGCTCCACCTATAACAATATTTTGTGGGGTTCTGCGTTTTAGCCAAAGCGTGTAAATAAAAATGTAAAACAAATGAGCAGAAAACGCGATGATCGCTGCGAGAGGAGTTGCTCCAAAATACAGCATCAAAAAACCAAGAGCTCCAATAGCAAGACCAAAATTGCGTGCTGCAGTTGAAGAAACTTTTCCACTCGGTAAAGAGCGCGCTTGGGTGCGCTCCATGAGTTGGTCGCTCTTCTCTTCAAAAAGTTGATTAAAAACAGCAGCTGAAGATGAAAGCAATGCTGTGCCTAAGAATGCGTAGAGAACAAGCAAGGGATTGGGTAGGCGTGGTGAGGCTAGTAAAAGACTGGGCAGTATAGTTATGACGACTAGCAATGTAATAGTAGGTTTGGTTAGAGCATAAAAATCGCGAAAGTTTGGAGCAGATATTTTCGAGCTTGTTAGGGTAACGCCCATTATACAGCTTCCTCAGATGCTCTCATCAGTGGCAAAGAATAACGACGCTTTACATTCAGTCTATAGAGATCGACACTCCCCACAAATAGCACTGCGAAAAGAAAAATTCCGTTAGCATGATGTGCAGCACGTACCCAAAGCGGCATTGCAAAAATTATATTTAAAACGCCGAGCAGTATTTGTACTGCCAAAAGTAGAGGAAAAACTCGCACAGCAAGTCCAGTTGAGATAGGTAGTTTTTCGCGACGGACCTTCCAAAAGAACATGACTGCAAATGCGAATAGTACAAAAGCAAGATAGCGATGCGTCATCTGTACCCATGGTAGAAAGTGTCCAGGTGGTAGCCACTGTCCATGACACTGAGGAAAGTCAGGACAGATAAGACCTGCATTGTTCGAAGAGACCATTCCCCCAACACCAAGCTGCAAGTAGACCAAGATCGTGACGAAGATCATGCTCCACAACGTTGATGGGCTAAAGGAGATGTTTGGTGTTTCGCTTAGTAACTCAGATGAGCGTCTCCAAATCCAAAGCAGCAGACTAAAAAATAATAGAGCTGTTAGCAGATGCGACGAAACAATCGACGGTTTGAGTAATTTAAGAACAGTTAACCCACCCAAGACACATTGGGTGAGAAACAATCCGAATGCTAAAAAAATTTCTTTGCTATAAGTCTGACGTAGGAATGATGAACGTAGTACGCGCAATCCCATACGCAGCAGCATAAGTCCCATGAACAAAGCAATGAGACGATGGAACCACTCCAGAAAGATCTGGATATCCATCTGTGGGATCAGTTTGCCAAAGCACATCGGCCAATCAGGACACGAAAGCCCCGAGTCCGTAGCGCGTACGACAGAACCCAAAACCATTAGCATGAAGCAGAGGCAGGCTATCCTTAGAGCGGATTGGCCCACGGAACGAATTTTTTCTTGCTGTTCCCAACTGTATGTCAACATAACCAAACTTGTATTTAATTTTTATGGAAAACGTGGTGTAAGTCCCACCCAAATCGGAAAATAGACGCATAGAAAAAAAAGCGCAGGAAACAGTAAAATCATAACTGCCAACTGCAACCACCCAATGGATTCTTTCTGCATGTCTCGTGTCGGTTTTTTCATCCTAAAATCCTTTTTAATTATTTAGGCGCGGAAACCTTTCTCATTCTTTAGGCAAAAACACTTGGGCTCTGTTCTTATAATCCATACTTCTTTTAATGACTACTGTTCCTAACCCAGGCCGTAAAAAATTATAAATATATTCATTGCGCAAGACTGCTTCGACGTACTGCCGTGTTTGCTGGAAGGGAATAAACTCCAACCAGAGGCTCGCATCATCGTGAGGTCTATTTTCCAGCCACCTATCAACGGCAAACTCACCTGCATTATATGCTGCTATTACAGCATTGTGATTACCTCGGAAGTATAAATTGAGTTTTTTTAGGTAGCGACTCCCGAGTTCTATATTGAGATCCGGCTGAAAAATTTTCTGCATGAGTGCTGGAGAATCGAGCTCTGCATCAAGTGCCATAGCTTTTGCCGTAGCAGGAATCAGCTGCATCAAACCTAATGCACCAGAACCGCTTTGTGCATTCTTGTCAAAGAGACTTTCCTGGCGACTGATTGCATAGAGAAGGGGCAGGTCGACTAAAGTCTCCTGAGATTTGCGTTGATAGATGTCTACATAAGGTTGTGGGTAATAAATAAGAATTTGCTCAGGCCATTTTGACCAGAATTCGTCATCGCTGCTAGCGAGTGCTGTAGTTAGTGCAACACTTGCTTTGAAATTTTGGGCAGCATAAAGAAGACGAGATATATACAAATACCCTTCACGATTCTCTGCTATGGAAAATTTTTTGCGTACGAGCGTGCTAAGTTCATAGCCAGCGCTCTCGGCCCAGTCATAAAGTTGAGCAATCGCTAAAACTTCAGTGCGAAGAAGTAGTGGACCAATCTCGTTGTGTTCTCGCAGGCGTCGTAGCTTATAATCGCTCTGTTGGCTAATCTTGCGCACCAACTTTTCGATGTCACCAAAATTTTCAGCAAAGACATCGCGATTGTTTGCAGTAGAAATCGATTGTGCTGCAAAGGTGTAGTAGTTTAGAGGGAATTCTGCTGCAAGTCGATCTAGGTACTGATCACGTTTTTTTGCGTTGCCTTGAGTCTGTGAGGTTTTTGCTAGCCAAAAATAAATGCGAGGCTTCATATCTTGAGCTGGTTTTTTATCAAGTAGGTTTTCCCAAATTTTTTGTGCACTATCTAAATGCTCGTCAAGGACTTCATATAAACCTTGTGTCCATAGGAAACGTTCGACCCATTCCGCAGAGAGATTTGGAATTTGCAAGGCAATGCGTGCGATAGCCGAAGCGTGCGAATATTCTTTTAGCTCAAGCGCAATGCGACTCGCTTGAAGGTGGTAGGCTTCAGCTTTGAAGTCATTCAAGCGATCAATATCCTGCTGTCGAGTTGTGCCGATAGCGGATGGAGCTTTTGCAATGAAATCTAGAGCAGCTTGGGCGTGCATCTTCGCTGTTGTAAAATCTCCTACTAGGGCTTCTGCGCGTGCTGCCCATAAATAATCATCGATGCGTTTGAACTGAAACTCAGACTCGCTTATACCCATAATTTTTGAACTTAGATTTTTTATCTCCCAAAGCTCAACGAGCTTTGTATAGTTGAGCGCAACATCTGTGCGCAATGCGCTGCGCACCTGGAGTTTTACAAGACGTTCACAGCTTTCAATAGCATATGGTGCGAGTTCAAGGCTTTCTGAGAGTTTAGGGATAAGATCTGTGAAAAGCTGTATGGCCTTTAAATTTTCTCCTCGGCATTCTGCGATTAGAGCTTCCCAATAAACACGTAGAGGAGCTTCGAGAGTGTTGACCCATGCTTGCCATTGATAGTTTCCCGGATGCTTTGCCTTACAAAAACTTGCGGATATTTTTCTCAATAAACTATCATTTTTGGGCGGCCCTTCCTGTGTAGGCGCAAGTAATATTGTGCTTTCATCATTCTCTGGTGCCAATGTTGCGAAAGAACTAGGACCCAATATTTTTTCCAATTCGATCGCAAGAGCATCTGGATTGTTGAGTTTCATTGAGATCATGTATGGAGATGCGGATCCGTCTTGAGTTTCTTTTAGAAGCAAGAGCGCTAAGGTTTTGTAGTTTTGTTCTTCTCCTAAATTATTTGCGTAGTTTTGTACCCAAGCTTCGAAAGTTGTCTTAGCAAATGCCCCTTTGGCTAGACCCATTGCTTTGAACCATTCGATGGTGGCTTCGGCATGTCGTCCTTGCTCGCTGTGGATGCGAGCACGCAATACAGCAAGAACATCGGCAACCACTTCTGCTGCCTGGGGATCGTCCTTCAACATGAACTCTAGTCTTTGGAGCTGTACAGTGGACGAGCTTTGTACGGGTGCTTTCTGTGGGCGAGGATCTAATGGGATAGGGGGTCTTATATCGGTTGCGCACGACATAATTGGAAAGCTTAGCAGCAGAAAAAGATTATGGAATTTCATAAGGTTTCCCTACTATGAAGAAGGCCAAGTCGCATTTGAAAATTGAAAGACGTGAGGTTTTCCATCCAAAACTAAGGAAATTAATGCGTTAGAAAAGCTTAGTGATGAAACTTTGCGAGCATAGCCTACATCGAGTTGAAAATAGTGCACGCTATGATCTTTAGGTAGATGAATTTCAAAAAGTCGGTCTTGGAAGAGAAACGCATGAGCATAGTCTTGGAAAGAACTTGCAACTATGCGTCGTTGGAAGTTAACAGGGACGGTTTGGATGAGTCCACCTCGTTTGTTGAAGCGGAAAATGGCATTCGAACTGCGTGCAAAAACCTCGTCATGCACAGGTTGAATGTCTTGTATGTTTTTTTCTATTTTGCCATATTTTTTTGGTTTTCCATTGTCCCCGTACGAAATAAAAACAAGCTCTTCATTGCGAGTCATCCAGAGTGTCTTCATCGAGGGGAGATATAGATAGTGATCGTCTTCAGTGGCATTGAGATGATGGTCAAAAAATTTTTCTAGGCTATGCTTTTCCGGATCAACCCCATAAATTCCGTCGCTTTTGATCCAAAAAATGGGACTTTGTTCTCCAAGAAGGCTCAATGATTGGGAGGCTTCGTAGGTGGGATAGCTGATAACTTTGAACGGCTTTTTTTCAATTTGGAAAACCTGCTTATCATCGCTGACAAAGATGCGTTCGCTGCGTAAAAGCAAATGACGCAGTGGGCCGCTATGAGGAAGTTGAATCTGTTGTAAGGTTCTTTGTGATGGAGACCATTTCCATAGGGAGTGTTTGCCAATAAACCATACTTGACCGGTGCTATCCAGATCAGCATGGCTCACGGGAAAGTCAGAAGCGCAGTCTGCTATATGCTGCTTGTCCATGATCAGCTCAATCAGTGGAGCTGCTTTTGGAGAAGTTTGTGCGAGCAAAAATGTGGATCCAAGGCAAGCACTGATCGAGAGCGCTAGCCTTGTGCCTAGTTTCTTAAAAACTTGGAACATATTTCTCAATTTGGAAATCTTTATAATTTTTAAAAGACTATTTCTTTAAGTATAGCGGTAGCAGAGATGTTTGACGAGATATTTGGGACACACTCGACTGAACTCCCAATAAATAAAGTCTTGGTCAGTCGGATGTGCCCAATTGTCGTAGAACTTGACTTAGTAAAAGCTCGGGAGAGAGAGACGAAGATTTAAGACTTGCATCAATACTCTGGCATTCCATGAGTGCGCGTGCCATCTGTCCAGGTTTTACCGAGCGCACATATTGCTGATAACTCTTCAGCATGGGATAGGAAACACGAAGCCCGCTGGGTTTGCCTGGATTGCGTGCCGAGTCCATGAGCTTTAATGTGTTGCGACAGTGCCACGCTATGAGGCTGCAAATACCAATGGGGCTCTCTCCTTGGCGAAGTAGGTCGCTGATAAAGGAATAGGCGTGTGTGCTTTTGTTCTCTAAAAGAAGAGAAATCAGCTTAAAACCTTGCTCCTCAGGTATTGTATGTAGAAATGGTGCTAGCTGTGCTGCTGAAACAGGCTTTTCATCGGTAAATACGAGGGAAAGCCTTTCAACCTCATTCTCGAGAGCATAAAGGTCATTGGCAACGGTTGGCAGTAAAGCATGCAGTGCATCTGTGCTGAGATTGAGTTTGCGATTTTTGAGGAGTTGCAAGGCAATCTTAGGAAGATCCTCAGCAGATGGCTTTTGGCAGGGAATGATCAATGCTTTGTAGGAATCCAAAGTTTCCTGAAGTTTCTTTGTGATTTTATCGGTTTCCATTGCCAAAACGAGAATGTTTTGTGGAGGCATGGGCAGTGCATTGAGCCATAGAGCAAACTCGGCCTGTTTTTTGAGTCGTCGAACAATGTGAAGGCTGGCTTTTTCAAAAAGATTGCGCTGCTCGCAGAGCTCTAAGAATGCCGCTTTCTTCAGCTCTTCGCCTTCCCAGCAGAATGAGGGCGAAGCCATTTTTTGCTGCCAAACCGTTTTAAGAGCCTTCATTGCTTTGAATACAAAATACTCACAAGGCCCCCAAATCACAATGATCCCAGGGCTCTGCTCTTGAATTTTGCTAAGGCCTTTTTGTAGACCTTCGAGGAATAGAAGATGGTTGGATTTTTGCGCCACGAAAATATTCTCCAATGCTTAGCGCATTGGTACCATTTTCGAGAGTGGATTCTAATGACTTTCTTCATTGGCCAAAAGCGGTCTCGTGCTGTAATTTATGGCTTTGCTTTGCGAGAGGTTGAACTGATGTTAAAGCTGTCGGAGCTATTGTTTAAAAAAAGTTCGTTATCCCTTTGGTTTCCTTTGCTTGGTGCGGTGTGGCTGCTTGGATCTTGCGGTCAATCGGGTAGTAAAGATGAAAAAGCACCTATTCCGCGTCAGGGACAAACCCTAACTTTAGAAGATATGAAGAAGACCGACTTTTTCCCTTCTCTAAGTTCAGATGGGCTGAAGCTCCTATTTGTTAGCAAACGCGATGGCATAGATTGCATCTATAAAGTCGACGCGGCGCTTGGAGCTACACCTGAGGCAAAGGTGCTTATGTCGGATGGGATCGTTGTCGAAGGCCAACGACTCGCAGAATCACAGGTTTGGCTTGCTCCTTCTGGTGTCTACGCCATTGTCCAAGTGCAAAACTCTAGCAGCAATTTTTCTAAATCAGAGAGTAGCCTCTATACAGTGGAGTTTGCTTCTGGAGTAGCGACCAAGATTCCAGATTCAACAAGCAGCGGAAATTTTTCGACGCTTGTCTTTAGTGACGACTCTAATTTCTTTGCATACACAGTTTCAGAGCTGAACCAAGATAATGGCCAAACCGTTGGTTCGGTCTATGTAGCAGCCTATCCCAATCCCCAACCCCAAAAAATAGCAACCGATGACGGACAAGCGATGTTCTTTTTATCAAATACATCGTACACCTTAGTCGTATCCACTGCTGCATCTACAGCCTTTCAGAAACTTTCATTTACGAATACTAGCCCGTTGGTTTTTTCAGCGCTAACGGACTGGATGCAAGCGCCAACAATGAAAATACAAAAGAAAACTACCAACTACTGGTCGCTAGCTAAGACACATGCTTATTTTTACGAAGACATTTTGGAGAACCGAGTCTATCAAAAAGCCGGTGGAAATGCTTCGACACTTGAAGCAGAATCCACTCCAACCTATCTAAAATCCAGAGTTCGCTCAGATCTTGCTTCTGTTGATCTAAGCTCTGGAACATGGGAAGCAGGAACATGGACTCAAACAGGATTTGAGATTCATTCTGTCTCTATGAGTCTCCAAGAAGATTTTGGTGTTTTGGTTGCGCAGAAGCAAATCCAATGCAAGGATGCAAATGGAACAGACTTGGAGCGGCAAACAGCAGGTGTTCTCACACTCGTGGATGGTGCCGCAAAAAAACTCAATTTGCAGCTTCCTGTTATCAATACATCCAACCAATCGCTTACATACATCAATGAACTCTGTCAGGCACCCACAGGCACGCAGATGGATGCATCCATCTATGCGGCACATATCAATTCTGCTGCAACAGCAAAAGAGTATCGTATCGTTTACGCGACTCGTGGGTTGAAGAAAAATTCTGCACTTGTCTTGATGGATAAAAAAGCAGATGGAACGCCGACGATCAACGCGGTTCCTTGAGTTTCTGCCAACGCAAACGCCATACCGAAGCGATTGCTTCTAAGATAATTCCAAAAGACATTTTCGATTGACCGGAGCGCCTTTCGTTGAAAAGTATGGGCACCTCAGTCGGTGAGAAACCTGCGCAGGATGCTTTGTACTTGAGCTCGATTTGAAAGGTGTAGCCTTGGCTTTTAACTCCACCTAGGTCGACCTTTCTAAGGACTTCGTCTCTCCAAGCGTTGAAGCCTCCGGTGAAGTCATGAATGGGCATTCCCAATAAAGTACGTGCGTACAGTGATCCGATTATGCTGATCATCTTGCGTATGGGGCTCCAGTTGACGGTCCCTCCTCCCGGCACATAGCGGCTTCCAATTACAACTGGACTATGTTCTAGAGTCTCAACCATAACGGGCAGTACCTTCGGATCATGGGAGAAATCTGCATCCATCTGGATGATTTTGCGATAGCCATGTTCGAGTGCCCAATGGAATCCAGCAATATAGGCTGTGCCTAGCCCATTTTTTCCAGAACGTTCAAGCAGATGTAAATTGTCGTGATGCTGCTCCTGAAGTTTGCGAACTATTTTAGCTGTGCCATCAGGACTATTATCATCCACGATAAGAATATGAGTTTGAGGAACATTGCGCCAAATCTCTGGTAAGAGAGCAGGGATATTGGTTGCCTCGTTGTATGTTGGGATAATGATCAGTGACTTTGTCAAGGTATTTGCCTTCTTTTTTCAGAGAGATTTATAAACTTTTAAAATATCATCAGCCATTTTGTCTGTACGAAAAAGCTGAATTTTGTTTTGCGCATTTCTTTGCAAGTCTTGGTACAGCTGAGGTTTTGAAAGTAATTTTTCGCATGCTCTAGCTACAGCTTCAGGGTTCTGAATCGGAACAAGGAGACCCGTTTTGTTATCGTCGATTAGATCGCGTACTCCACCCGAATCGCTAGCAATCACGGGAACATTCGCAACAAATGCTTCCATAATCACGTTTCCCAAGGCTTCTTCAATGGAAGTGCTAACAAGGACATCGGATGCTGCGAGTATGGCTTGTGCTGTGTCAGAGAAACCTAAAAGCAAGGCGTTTGTGCTCAAACCGTTATCGCGAATGTAAGTATCCAGCTCCTGATGCAGAGGCCCTTCTCCAAGAATGGCAAAGAAAACTGTTTTCCCGTGCTGAGGGTTGAGCTCCAAGTAGAACTTTGCAGCTTGCAAAAAAGTTTTTTGCTGCTTCTGTGCTACCAGACTGCCAATATTCAAAATCAATCGAGAGTCTGCTGGAAGGCCAAGACTTGTTTTGATTTCGGATTTAGATGTGTTTTTTTTCGAAAAACTTTGCACATCAATCCCACTCGGAATGACCACTAGGCGGCTCGTGTCATCCATTAGTGTAGCGACGCTTTCGCGAACAGCGGATGAGATGCAAATGATTTTTCGCACATTCCTATGGTTGAATTTCCAACGTTGGTAGCGACTCGATTTGAGTTGCACAAGACGTCGAGAAATCACAAGTGGCGCAGGGCTTTTTTGCAGAAGTGTATACATCAGTGCAATGTTGTGAGCTTTCCCATCATGAGCATGCAATATAGGGGTTTGAATATTTTGCAATAACTTACGCAAATGTATGGCCCAGGTCATTGTCATCATCATGCTTTTGGGAATTTCAATGACTCTATAACCAGATTCTTTGCATTTTTTTGCAAGTGGCGATTGTTTGCTGCAAACTAGTGTTTGCGCAATACCTTTTGTTCTGAGCTCATTGAGCAAGTACCAGACCTGTTTTTCACCTCCACCCCAAGTTCCTTGAGTAGCAATATGTACAATGTTCACGGCTTGCTTTCCTTTGTTCTGTTGTCTTCATATGCTGTGAACATTTTTAGAAGAACTAGGGGAAGACTCGTGCGTTTAGTCATATGCACGCGAGGTAGGGCGAGCATAGCACTTTTTTCGGAAGCTCTTCCGCGTTGAGTGCTCAGTCCAGTCCTAAAGCCAAATTGTGCCAATGCATCGAGTGTCTGCGTATTGTATTCGCCATAGGGAAAACAAAAGTCCTCGATCGGTATTTGAAAGAGTTTTTCAAGGACTTCTTTGGATTGCTGAATTTCTTGGTTAAGTAGCTCAGGAGAGAGTGTGCAGAGATGCGCATGCGAGTGTGAGTGAGAACCAATCGACATGCCAGCCTCAAGCCATGCTTGGATTTGGCTAACATTCATCAAGTCGCATTCTTGCACATTTTGATTTCGAGTCCAGGCATTTGTCTTGCCGATAGCACCCGATACGATGTAACAGCTAGCAGAAAAATTGTAACGCTTCAAAACTGGAAGTGCATTTGTATAATTGTCAAGATACCCATCATCAAAACTGATACCAAAAACTTTTCCAGAGCGCTCCCCTTTTAGATATGGGTAAAGCTTGTTTAACGACAAGCCCTCATAGCCAAGCTTTGCAAGCATGCTTATTTGACGCTGAAAGGCTCTTGGATGAGTATATAGAGAGCTAAGGCGCTTACCTCGTGGAGGAGGAGCTATATTATGATACATCAATATGGGGATCTTATTCATAGTAGTGATGCTCTTGCGACATCTAAGTCTGCTGTCATTTGTTTCTTTAGGTCTTCAATATTGGAAAATGTCATCATATCACGAAGGCGTTTGACAAAGTAAAACGCACACCGAACTTGATAAAGCTCTTTGTGTGTCGAAAAGTCATTGAGAATATGTGCTTCGATGTTCAGCTGTGTCGGGTCGTTTTGAAAGCTAGGGCGCGTTCCAATACTGATGGCTGCAGGAAAAAGTTTTCTCTTATCAATCTGAATAATGGGAGCTTCAACTTGGGAGCTTAGGCCTTCAATCCAAACATAACCGGAATACACTCCATCCTTTGGTACAGTTTGTGTTGGTGCGTTCAAATTAAGAGTTGGAAAACCTAGTTTGCGACCCATTTGCTTGCCTGGTACCAATGTTCCTTCCATGGAATACAGATGTGAAAGCAATGCCGTTGCCAAGCTAACGTCACCTTGTTCGGTGAGCAGCTTGCGTATGCGTGTGCTACTGACTGCCTGCATATCGAATTGGATGGGCTCAATAACATCGACTTGAACTTTGTCGAGGTTCCCATGCTGTATTAGCCAAGGCACATCTCCTTTGCGCAAGTGACCAAAGTGAAAGTCGCTGCCGATTGTTAGTGCCTGGATCCTTAGAGTTTCAATCAAAAAGTTTTTATAAAAAATTCCGTGATCGGTCTGATTGAGATCGTGGTCAAAATTCAAGACATAGTGTTTTTTCACACCCATTTCTTTGAGGGCTCGAACCTTGCGTTGTGGAGTAAGTAGGTACTTTGCAGGTGTTTCTGGATGAAAAAAAGTATGTGGATGGGGATCAAATGTCAGGACTACATCTGAGCAGGCGAATTTTTCAGCAAGCTTCTGGTTGTTCTGAAGCAATGCTTGGTGACCGAGGTGGCAACCGTCGAAGTTACCGATAGTCGCAACACAGTTTGTTGATGGAGCTTCGTAGGGAAAATAAGAAAATTGTGGTATCGAAGGTCGGTTCAACGGTGTCCTCATAGAATCAAGATCGCGGAGATTGGCGTTGTTTAAACTTGGCCTCCTGGGGCACAATATCAACTATTCGTTGTCAGGTAAAATACATGAGTTTGCTCTTCGCTCTTTTGGTTGGGCAGGCACCTACGATTTGGTTCACCTAGAAGCAGATCAGGTGCATTCTTTCTTAGAATCAGCCTGGCAGCAAGGCTTTCAAGGTTTTAATGTTACAACCCCATATAAAACGCTGATAGCGCAGTCCTTTGCAGAATGTGGTCTAAGTTCAGTAAACACCCTCGTACGTTGTGAGCAAAATCCATATTGGAAAGCCTATTCGACTGACGGAGTTGGGTTTACGCGTGCATTGGCACGGATCGGTTGTCAGATATCTCGTTTCGAACGAGTCGTGATTTTGGGTTCGGGCGGTGTTTTGCCGTCCCTGCTGTCCTGTCTTGGTCCTGCGACAGATGTGCATATAGTACGTCGAAGCGCTTCTCGTGATGCGATGCTTTCACAATTGCGACCTTCCCTTAGCTTTTGGGGCTGGAACCTTGAATCGGTAGAAACATTGTTCCGTGGGGCGGGGCCAGAGACCTTGGTGATTCAGGCTAGCTCTGCACCTACGCGAGGCGATGAGCTTCGTTGCTTTGCAAGTGCGATAGATGATTTTGCAGGGGTTTTTGTCGATTTGGTCTACCGTACACCCTCTTGTTTATATTTTCTGGCACGTAAAAAAAATCTGAACTGCCAAGAGGGCCTTCCAATGCTGATCGAGCAGGCTAGGGCATCTCAGGAGCTTTGGTTTGGTCAATCTGTTGATTTTGAAAGTCTTTGGGACTATTTGAAGGAATTTCAAAGCTAGCAAAGAAACTGGAGCCGATGGGCGGAATTGAACCGCCGACCTACGCTTTACGAAAGCGTCGCTCTACCGACTGAGCTACATCGGCACTCCAGTGACTATAAGGCGTTACACGAAGCATCAAAAAAGGGAAAGAAAAATTTCCTCGGCGTTAAATCAAGAGCTTTCTTTTTAAACAATCTCATTGATCACTGTCGCCAAAAAATCTTACACTGCGCGACGCTGTTCCCATCTACCAAAGACAACTCATGATCAATGAACATAAAATTCGTGCGCTCCTTGAACAAGAAGGCTTGGTTTATCTAGGGCTTGTCCGTTTAGAGGAGGAAGTCCGTTTTGCGAGTTTTGAGCAATGGCTTGCAGATCAAAAGCATGGAGAGATGTCCTACCTTGAGAATTATCAGGAGTTGAGGAAAAACCCACAGCTCCTACTTCCCGGTGGCAAAAGTGCGGTAGTCTTTGCTCTTCCCTATAAGCAGTCCGATAAACTGCAGCATTCAAAGCAAGCTCATCCACGTATTGCACAATATGCACGGCTTAGAGACTACCATAAGGTACTCAAAGTCCAAGGGGAACGCGTTCTTAGCGAGATTCTGCGTCTTGCCCCCGAAGGCAGTACGGGACGTGTTCTTGTGGATTCTGCACCGGTGCTTGAAAGAGCTCTTGCAGAGCGTACCCTTAGTGGTTTTATTGGTAAGAATACGATGTTCATACACCCTGATCGAGGGTCCTATCTGCTGCTTGCAGAAATCTTTCTGAGTATCGATATAGAGAACATTCCTCAATCTGCTTCCTCTCAAATTGTACCTTCTTGTGGAACTTGTCGGCGCTGCCAAGTGTATTGCCCAACTGGAGCACTGACGCCTTATAGTCTCGACGCAACCAAGTGTCTCGCGTATTACACCATAGAACATCGTGGACCCATACCTATCGAGTATTGGGAGCATCTGCGCACTTATGTTTTCGGTTGTGATATTTGCCAACTAGTATGTCCCTTCAACCGACAGGCTCCTCCAACGGATCAACTTGCTATCAAGATCCATGAGTTTCCACCGCTAGCAGAAGTTGCGTTGATGGATCAGGCTTATTACGAGATGAAATTCGGAGGAACACCGATGACACGAGCCAAACGAGTTGGACTGCGACGCAACGCTTTGATTGCTATGGTTGTTAGAGAAGATGTAGAGCTCGATCGAGTTCTGCAGAAAATTCGTGAGGAAGGTGATGAGGACCTCCTTAGGACGCTAGAACAGATTCCAGATTATCTTCACCTTTGTCGGAAAGTAATGAGTCATGTCTAAAGAAACACAGATGGTTCGTGGGGAAGATCTTGAGTATAGGCGCTTAGGAAGACCTATCGATGAAAGATGCTCCGGTAAACGCGTTGATGATTATTTAGCAAAGAACTTCCTTTTTCGTTCCCGCACGACGTGGCAAAGCATGATTCGTGATGGCAAAGTGCTCGTTAACGGACGTACCATCAAAGCATCGTCGCGCTTAGGTGAAGGAGACCAGGTTCTCTATTATCGTCCGCAAAGCTCAGAGCCTCCAGTAAACACCAATCTCTCCATACTGTGGGAAAAAGACGGAGTTGTTGCGATTTATAAGCCTACAAATCTACCCATGCATGAAGGTGGCGCCTATAGGAGGAACACTTTTTGCGAGGTTCTCAAAGATTTTCTGAGTCCTGAATGGGCACCTATCCATCGACTAGACCGTGAGACAAGTGGGATTGTGCTGTGTTCAGACAAAAGCCAATTGCGCACAGAGCTCTCAGGGCATTTTGCACACCGACGTGTTCTGAAGAAATATCTAGCTATTGCGATTGGCAAGGCAACAACTCCTGAGTGGTATGTAGACCAACCCATCGGAGACTCTAAGACAACCACTTTCCGACAAAAATTTTGGGTAGAACCCGACGGTCTTTCTTCACAGACTCATTTTAAAGTACGTAGTGCGGTGGAAGGGGCTACGTTTCTCGAAGTTTCGCCACGTACAGGGCGAACGCATCAGATTCGAGTGCATGCTTCTTGGTCTGGCTTTCCTCTAGTTGGAGATAAGAAATACTATCCCGATGAACGTATCTATCTCGAGTATGACGATAAAGGGTTTAGCGAAAATGTTCGGAAAGCCTGTCTTTTTGATCGCCTTTGCTTACATGCGACGTACTTATCCTTTACTCATCCTGGAGATAAGAAAACCTACGAAGTTGAATGTCCATTGCCAGAGGATATGCAGAGTATTTGGAATTCTTTTCAACCAACGAACATTTTGAAATAAATTTAAAGGATTAGCGATGAAAGATCGAGCTCACTTTACGGTATCTAGACGCTTCATCAACACTGTGCTCTGCATACTTATGATCTCAATTCCATGGCAGAGTGCTTTCGGTTTGAGCGTCTATGAGAAAAATTTGATTCGTAGAGCAGCATCGATGGGTTCTACATTAGACATGCGACAAATGCTCAGAGACGCAAAGCGTCCGATGGGTGCGCTGGAAATTGCTCCTCTAGCTGTGCCAGTTGTGACGGCAGCTGCTGCTCATTTGTCTAACAAGTTAATTGATTCCTACAAACTTTTATTGTCTTTTGTTTTGACGGTTTACTACACAACTTTAGATGCCAATAAGCAGAGTGCCGATTGGCACGATTGGAAAATCACAGAGTCTACAGTCTATCTTATAGTGGGCAGGACGGCTTACTTTGGAGTTCTCAATATTCTTGAGGGAAAAATTAGGGACCAAGCTAAAGCTGGACAGGTGTCTCCTTTGAAGCTTGCGAATCGGCTTAACGAATTAACCTTTGCACGAGTCTTAGCGACAATGGCAACGTATAATGCAGCGAACCCTGGTGCTGTCATTTTCAAACGACACGCGATCTTTAACGAAACATTAGAACCATACGTTGGGGATGCAAGTGAGACTCTTGCAACTGTTGGTTTGTTCTTCACAAATGTAGGATTGTTTTTAGTTCCTATGACATGGAACCCACAGCTAACATTTGCATACACAAATCTTATGCCGAGTCCTAAAATGATTGCTGAAAATCACCTTACAGAACATGGATCACTGCCTCAAGCTTTTGCTCTGTACATTGCGTCTGACTTGACATGGAATCACCTGCTCATTTCATTGAAACATACTGTTTCAGGAATGATCCCGCTTTCTGCAGATTTTCCAATGGCTGAGAACAATACCTTTGCAGATTCTACTTTTTTCTTAAAATTTCCGGATTGCACGATGTGCTACGGATTTAGCAATGTGATGGGTAAGAGCGGATGGATTGGTGCGCCTTTGTTTGAATTGCGCAATAACGTATCCGCATTCTACCGAGAAATCCTAAATCAAAAACCTCTAGAGAAAGAGTTGACTAACGAAACTTTTGAAGACCTTTAGTTTGATGCTTTCTCCGCAATTTCATCACTCTCTAAAATCCAAAAACCAGGCTTTGTATTAGACGCATTTTTTTCAATAGCCTGGGCTATGACATTTGCGTGGATAGCTGCGTAACGTTTGAAGGATCCAAACATGAGTGGTTTTAGAGCTCGAAAGACAGGCAAGAGCATCTTCTCTGCGGGTCTTGATTCTGTTCGTGTCCCGTCTATAAACGAAGGTCTGTAGATGTAGACTGCAAATTTTGGATGCTGTTTTTGCAGTTGGCAGAGCTTGTCCTCCGCTTCTCCTTTGATTTTTGAATAACTAAAGGGAGAGGTTTTAGAGGCCCCCATCGAAGAGACGTAGTGGAAGCTAGTGGTTCCCTGTTCTATGGCTAATTCTGCTGCTTTGATGGGATAGTCGATCTCAATCTTGCGATAAAGATCTTCGGATGCTGTTTTCGCTCGTGTTGTCCCGAGGCAGGAGAAAACGTGATCCACTTTAAAATCTTCTGCTGGCGATTCCCCCAATCTGTCAAAATCTAAGACTAGCTCTCGAAGTTTTTTAGATGAGTTTTTTCCGCCGTTTAGGCTTCTGCGGCTGATGACATGGAGGGCGGAATACTCTGGATTTGCTATCAGTCGGTGGAGCAGTTGGCTACCAACAAGGCCGGAGGCTCCAAGCAGGAGCGCTTTTTGTTCTTTGCTCACTAATCAAACTCCCGAAAATTAGATATCTGATCTTTTTTCATAGGATACAGTGCCTTAAGTCCATGCAGAGTAAAAAAAGATGCTTAATTTTTCAGCATCTTACACATCTTATCTTGCATTTTTCTCAGGAAAAGGTATTAACGCCTTCGAATACTCCGGCAATCTTTAGCGGTCCGTTTCAGGCTAAATCGCCAAAGCAACAATTAAAACTTAAGGACTTCCAAGTGAAGACGCAAGCATCAACGCATCCAGAGTTTGGCAAATTACGCAGTTTTTTGTGGCCCATTCGCAACTTCGAAATGCGTAAATTTATCCCTATGTTTCTCATGTTCTTTTTCATTAGCTTAAACTACAGCGTACTACGCATCGTGAAGGATTCACTGATCGTTAACGCTCCGGGCTCTGGTGCAGAGGCACTGCCCTTCCTAAAGCTGTGGGGAACAACTCCTGCAGCGATCCTGATGATGATTTGCTACGTTAAGCTTGGTACTATTCTGAGCCGTCGCAAATTGTTCTACGCAACCTTGGCTCCGTTCCTTCTTTTCTTTCTCCTGTTCCCATTGGTTTTAAACCCTTATTCTCATATCATCCATCCATCAGCATCTGCTGATTGGCTGCAATCAGTATTGCCACAAGGTCTTTGGGGCTTTGTTGCTGTTTACAGAAACTGGACCTTCTCCTTGGTCTATATTTTCTCTGAGCTTTTTGGTTCTGTTGTTCTTTCAACACTCTTCTGGGGTTTTGCGAACGAAATTACCAAAGTCGATGAAGCTAAACGCTTCTACGGTCTACTCGCAATTGGTGCTAACGTTGCACTCCTTTGCGTTTCTCCGTTCATCAATTTTGCAAATAGCTTGGGTGACTTCAATACATCAGTGAACCTGATTACTTTGGTTGTTTCATTCAACTGCATCGCGATTGCTGCCATTTACTGGTACATCAACAATCGCATTATGACTCGCCCTGAGTTTGCGATCACAGAAGTGAAAAAACCAGGTAAGAAAAAAGAAAAAATGGGCTTCATTGCAAGTATTGGTGAACTTTCCAAATCACGTTACTTGGCTCTGCTTTCTATTCTTGTTCTTGCTTACGGTATTTCGATCAACTTGGTCGAAGTTAGCTGGAAACATTATTTGAAAGTTCTTTTCGCAGGTGACAAGGGTGCATTCTTGGCATTCCAAGCCAACGTTATGTCCTACACAGGTTTAGTAACGATCGTTCTTCTGTTCTTTACAGGAAACGTTATTCGTAAATTTGGTTGGGGCGTTGCTGCTCTTTTGACACCAATTCTGATGTTGGTTACATCTCTTGTTTTCTTTGCAAACGTTTCCTTTGAGAACCTACTCGGTGGTCTCTTGGTAACCTTTGGTACAACACCGCTTTGGATTGCTGCTGTAGTTGGTGGTATTCAAAACGTTCTTAGCAAAAGTACAAAATACTCATTCTTCGATCCAACCAAAGAAATGGCTTACATTCCTTTGGAAGAAAGCGAACGTCGTACTGGTAAAGCAGCTATTGACGGTGTCGGTGGTCGTCTAGGAAAATCTGGCGGCGCTGCTATCAACATGCTTTTGATCGGTGTTCTCGGTTCTATCGAAGCAATCACACCGTTTGTTGCTGTGATTACAATTGCAATTATCGCTCTTTGGATGGTCAGTGCTGTTGCGCTTAACAAACGCTTTGTTGCTTTGACAAAACAAAGAGAAGACGAGCAAAGACTAGCAGCTCAACAACAGGCAAAAGTTGTTGTTGAGAGCGCACCAGCTCAAGCTCCAGTCGTGGATGGAGCTGTTCCACGAGGCGTCTAATCGTCATTCCATTTTTTTGATCAAGAGCACCCTCTTTTGGGTGCTTTTTTTTTGAAGGAAAAATATGAAAATTTGGATCGATGCAGATGCATGTCCTATTAAGATCCGTGAGTTAATTTTTAAAGCGTCTCATCGGGTGCAGGTTTCAGTTGTGTTAGTTGCTAACAAGGCGATGAATTTTGCGAGAACACCTTTGATTTCGCAAGTTGTTGTGGGTAGCCAGTTTGATGCGGCAGATCACTACATTGCAGAGCATAGTGCTGCAGGCGATCTTGCGATTACATCGGATATCATTTTAGCTTCTGCACTTGTAGACAAAGGTGTTTCTGTAATCAACAGTGCGGGCAAAGCGTATACCAAAGAGAATGTCAAAGAAGCGCATGCTATGCGCAATCTGATGCAAGAGCTGCGTGAGGGGCGCCTGATTTACGGTGGTCCTCCTCCCTTTGGTCCCAAAGATTTGCAAACATTTGCGAATAGCTTTGATCGAGAGTTGACGAGGTTGCTTAGATCGTAGCTTTTGGAGCTTCTGGAGTATTAGTCGGTGTTGCTGGTGCTGTGGCAGTTGGAGCTGTGGCTTCAGGGCTAAGTGCTCCAGTGGTGGGTGCTTTTTTGCATTCTTGGAAAGCATCTTGTAATGAAACATTCATTTCTTTGAGAATGTCATATTCACGAGCAGAGCCGACACGAGCGAAGTACTCGGTAACAGTTTTTGACTGATCTGGACTCATAGCTTCTATAATCTGTGTAAGAATCTTCTGCTTTAGCTTCTTGAATAAGGCTACCATCAAGTCTTTATCCAAGGTAGCAAACACAGGTGCGGCTTTTTTTGGTTCCATTTTTGTATAGATATCTACGAGCGTGTTCAGACGATCTTGCTGTATTTCTTTTTCTTTTTGAATGGATTGAACAAAGAAATTGCGTTCTTCTTCGAGAGCTTTGAGTTTTTTATCGATAGTCTCTTCGATGTTCTTTAGTTTTGCTTCATGAACAACAAGACCTTTCTTTTTATCATCGATCTGTTGTTTTGCGGTCTCAGCAAGCTCTAGGTAGCGTTCGATCTCTTCCTTTTTTGATTTTTCTGGATCAATTTTAGGTAGATCAAGAAGTTCAGACAGAACTGACGGTTTTATTTCGGGTGGCTTCTTCTCAGTTTCTGGAGCTTGGTTGGGGCTTTCTTTCGCAAATACTTTCAGCTCTCCGAAGGAGATTTTTTTTGGGAAAATCAAAATGAAAAGAAGTGTGATTTTTGCTGCAACAATTAACGCTATAACTTTTCCATTCATAGCGGACCTTTCGAGCTTTTAATGCTAAATAGAAAATCAAGTTCTTCTTGAGTTTTGTTTGCGATGAACAGGTTGCGTGCTTGGGTGTTTTTGCTTTGCATTCCTTCTATAACTTCAATTTGCTTCATGATGTGGCTGAGTTCCTGTGCAAGAATAGGGATTCTGCGTTCCAGTTCTTGCCTCTGTTTGTAGAGTTCTATCCAGTTGTTTTTGATGGTTTCGACATGTGCTTCTATCATATCAAGACCATCTCGTTGTCTTGATTGTCGCTTTTCGTTAATCTTAGTAATTCCATGAAGGTAGAGTTCTTGTTGTTGAATCAGTCCATTTTGCACCCGATCGCGTTCCTGAGTCGTTACTCTTAGATGAAGTTCGAGGTCTCGTCGTCGCAATTCTTTGACCTTCAGTACCGAGGTCATTCTTTTGAATTTTTGCAGTAGTTCCTTCATATTTTATGTTTCCTTAGCGGGCAGCTTCATCAAAAAATATTTTGATGAGTTCAGACATTGTGTTGTGAATTGGAGAAAGGTCTAAATAATTTTGACGCAAAAAGTTTTCAATTTTACGCATTCTATTCATTGCTTCATCCAGTAAGAGATTCGTACCCTTTTGGTAGGTCCCCATTTGAATGAAGTCTAGATTCTCAAGATAGGTGGCTAGTAGAGCGCGAGCTCTATTCGCAAGATCAAGGTGCTGTGGCGAAATGATATCGGTCATAACACGGCTTACACTCGTTGTTACTTCGATTGCAGGAAAGTGTCCTTTGGCAGCTAGAGAACGAGAAAGATTGATATGTCCATCCAGAATAGATCGTGCCATGTCGGGCATTGGATCTGTAAAATCATCTCCATCAACGAGCACGGTAAATAGTCCGCTAATGCTTCCTTGGCTTTCTTGTTGGGTTCCACAGCGTTCAAGAAGTTTTGGCAAAAAAGAAAACACCGATGGAGGGTAGCCCTTTGATGTCGGAGGTTCACCGATTGCAAGTCCTACTTCGCGTTGTGACTGTGCTACACGGCTCAGGCTATCCATCATGAGTAGAACTTTTTTTCCTTGCTGCGAAAAATATTCGGCAATTGCCATTGTAACTTTCGCAGCGCGTATACGCATCAAAGCGGATTGGTCGCTTGTTGCAACAACAATAATAGAGCGACGAAGTCCTTCTTCCCCGAGATCACGCTCGATAAATTCACGAATTTCACGACCACGTTCACCAATTAGTCCGATGACATTGATATCAGCAGATGAGCCTTTTGCAATCATACCCAGCAACATGCTTTTACCAACACCAGAGCCGGCCATAATGCCTATGCGTTGACCCTCACCAAAACTTAGCAAACCATCGATAGCTCGAACGCCAAGTGGGAGCTGATGTGCGATGCGTGCGCGTGTCATTGGATTGGGAGCCTCACGTTCTACAGGTACAGAGTCGCAAGAGCGAGGCATGTTCAAGCTTTTCCCATCGAGGGTTTGCATAAAGGCATCGACAACTTTGCCTAGCAAAAAGTCTCCAACTGGAATACGGTCTGCAAGTTTTCTCCCTTTGATTCGTGAATTATTGGTGATCCCTTTCATGTCGCTATATGGAATAAGTAAGGTTCGATCGTTTCTAAATCCTACTATTTCTGCTAGTACTGGTTTTTCTTGGCCTGCAATATCGATGTCTACGAGGGTTCCTAGACGCCCTAAAGGAAACTTGGCTTCGATAATGGTGCCGATCACATCACAAACGGTTCCTTCGAGTTCCCACTGTAAATTGCGAAATGAGCTTGTCATATCTTTTGCTGAAAATTTACGAACAGGAGTATTATCGATCGTCACTGTCTTTCTCTTTTTCAAAAAGATTTAGATTTGTTTGATCAAGAAGTTGATCAATGATGTTGTGTATTCCTGCGTCAACAATGCCTAAATTGGTCTCAATTTGAAATTTTCCGTCGCTAATTTTTTCATCAGATACAATATTTTTATTGAGAGCGTCTAAATTGAGGTCGGAGATTTTTTGAAAATCTTTTGGGCTAAGATGGACGGTGAATTTATCGGTATTTGACAGTGATGCAACTGTTTTTTGGATAATTTTTGCAAATGTGTAGGGAGAAGAGGCGACCTCTCTTTCAAAAATAGTATGGCTTAGAGCTTTGACGATCTCGTAAAAATTATCCTGAATGTTCGATAGAACATCTTTTTTGATGTTTTGTAATGCTTTTAATGCATCATTCAGTGTTTGGCTTAGTTTTAAAGCCTCGTCTAACCCTTCTTTATACCCTTGCTCTCTAGCCTGTTCTCGTATGTGTTCAGTGTTGTCTTGCTTTTCAGCTTCCTTTTTTTGAGCTGTATTGTTCTGCTCTTCATGAGGTGTCTTTGCGCGCTCTTCAGCAGGGGGTTCTGTTTCATCTTCATCTGTATGTGTTTCTGGTTTGAGTTTTGAGAATGTATCTTTTACAATTTCAATTGGGTTTTTAGAAACAGCTTCTTCCTTGGGTTTTTCATCATCGATGTTCTCTTGGAGCGTCGATTCAGTCTTTTCTTCTAGGCTATCAAGCGCTGGAATTTCTCGACGTGTTTTTGGAGGTGTTTTTTCTGCGTTTTGCCAATACTCAATTTTATTCTCTTCAAGAGATTCTAAATACTTTTCATACTCTTCTTGATCATCAATCTGACTAGCTCCTTTTGGAAGAGTAGATCGGCGCTTAGCTTCCTCCCAGTCTTGTGTGAAATCAGTTGGAAAATGGATGGAAGCTTTTGGTCGTTCAAGGTCTTTTTTGAAACTAGATGGATCGATGAGTCCTCGATCTATGTCATCTCTAGTATGCAGGCGTGAATGAATGATATTACCTTGTGGGTTGTCGGGATAGAGTAGCTTTTGCTCAGAAATTTCTTCAAAGCTATACTTCTGAAGTTTAATGACCTTCATTAACTTCGATCCATTTTTGAGAAAGCGACCGCGTTTCATGATCAACTTCCTCCACCTGGTGTGGGGCTAATGAGTATGCGTATAGCTTCAGTTGTACGTTTAGGTTCGT
The DNA here is from genome assembly GCA_964635325.1 of uncultured Pseudobdellovibrionaceae bacterium. Classification (GTDB taxonomy): domain Bacteria; phylum Bdellovibrionota_B; class Oligoflexia; order Oligoflexales; family Bog-1112; genus BOG-1112. The sequence goes on along the minus strand of CAZWOL010000016.1, from coordinate 20,743 downwards.
GGCGAGCAAGATGCATCACTTGTTCTTTAGGGGTCATTTTTTCAAAGGGAACATCCTCCTGAACCTTAACCCGTTGAATGGTTGTGGTTTCGAGTTCAGGTTTGAATGCTTCGACTTCTGCCAGTTCTTCTTTTCTTTCAGGATCGTAAACAAGCCAACGGAAGTATGGTCTGACTATGAATGCAAAGAAAAAGGCGATCGCAAGTGCAATGACAGCCGAGAGAGCTAGTGTTGAAAGATAGGCCCTATCTTCTTTCTTTTGTTCTTTGATGGCACTGATTTGTGCAGGATCTAACTGAAACATCATATTATGAACAGTCAAGGAATCTCGACCTTCTTTAAATCCTACGGCATCTTTAATGAGCTCTTCGATTTTTTTCATTTCCTCTGGCGATCGAGATGCAAATTCAGGTTGACTGCCGTCTGCAGGGTATAGTTGCTTGCCATCAACGATCGCAGAAACAGTTAGGCGCAATATCTTTCCGACAGATGGTGTGCGTTCACTTGTGGTTTTGGAGTAGTCATAGTTGACAATTTCAGACTCGCGTTTGCTTCCAGATTGAGAAGCAGCACCCGAGAGAGGTTCTTGCTCTCCGGGAACATTGGATTTGGCCCCTGGAATGCCAGTTGGGTTTAGGCTTTGGCCTTGCATGGAGGCCCCCGTCGTGTTTTTTGAGATTACGACAACTCCTTCCGGGTCAACATTTGAAATGATTTGTTTTTCTTGGGTGAAATCGACTTGAGCATCGACTTTAGCATCAACACGGTCATAACCGACGACTTTGCCAACAATACCTCGAATGCGTTCTTCGAGATTTTTTTCGATATTCTGTTTGTAAGCAAGTATTTCTTGGGATTGTTTGGCTGTCGGGTTGTCAGGCTCTGCTTCGCTGATCATCGTGCCATTGGAGTCAAGAATGGTGATCTGATTCATTTCAAGGCCTTCAACCGAACGCGAAACCAGATGTTGGATGCCTTGGATTTGTTTTTTATCTAGTTTGAATCCGTGTTTTGTATTCAAATAAATTGCTGCAGTTGGTTTCTTTTGATCTCTTACGAAAAGGCTGTTTTTGGGGACAACAATATGAACGCGTGCTGAATTTATACCATCGACAGCGGAGATGGTTCTTGCCAACTCTCCTTGAATAGCTCGTAACTTTAAGATGTCCTGTTCAAATTCAGTGCGCGTAAAACTTTCATTGTCAAACTGTTCCCATCCCACAACACCTTTGTTCGGGAGCCCCTCTTGACTGAGTTGGACACGAAGATGATCAACGTCTTCAATAGGAACCTTGATTCCCTTGCTATCAACAATATAGCGAGTGTAACTTGTCTTCGCAAAGAATGAGCTTATTGCAGAAACGTCTTCCTGTGGAAGATCTGTAAATAGGTATTGATAAGTCGGTCGTGAGTTTACAAAGGTAATAAGAGCCATTGCTGCGATAATGGCAAAAGCCCCTCCAGCAAGGCCAATTTTCTTAGGCGTCGAAAGTGTCTGCCAAAAAGCTTGAATCTGCACATTCATTTTTGTTAGAAATTCGGTGAGTTTATTCAATTTTGCACCCTAAATAATCTTAGACAGGCATTCTCATAATATCTTGGTATGCTTCGAGAGCTTTGTTTCGTACTTGCACCATAAAATTGAACGCAAGTTCAGCTTGACTGATTGCAAGCATGGTTTCGTGTAGATTTTCGCTTTTTCCGGTCGCAACATCTTTAGCCATAGCGTCTGCATTGTTCTGTAAATGATTGACGTCTTCAATGCTGCTTTTGAGGTGATCCATAAAACTCTTGCCTTCACGAGCTGCTGCGCTCTGTGAGCGATCACCGCTTTTATTTTCAAAAAAATTAATCTGACCAACTTTGTCAGTTCCAAGACCTTTAATTTCTGCTGGCATACGGAACTCCTATTAGCGACCGATTTCGAGCGCTTTTTGTGCCATTGCTTTGGTTTCATTAAAAGCTGTGGTGTTTGCTTCATATGCTCGAGTTGCCATAATCATGTTGACCATCTCTGTCATTGTCTGAATGTTTGGCATCGATACATAACCATCTTTATCTGCATCAGCATGGGCTGGGTCATAGACACGTCTTGGTTCTTTTGTATCCTGATGAATCTCAACAACTTGCACTTTTTTTAGTTTCGAATCCGTCTTGTCTCCAAGCATGTCTTCGAATGGTGTTCCAAGAGGAACAGCAGAAAAGACTGCATCTTGACGTTTGTAAGGTCCACCATCAGGTGTTCTTGTTGTTTGAGCGTTGGCTAGATTTGAGCTCAAAAGATTCATCCGTAGTCTTTGAGCAGTGAGAGCTGATGAACTTATCTCCATTGATTTAAAAAAATTATTCATCAACGGCCTCCTTGTATCGCATAACGTAGCGTGCCGATTTTTTTGTTGATCGATTCGATCGTTGCTCGGTAAAGAATTTGATTTTGTGCAAGTTCAGCCATTTCATGGTCGATCTCAACTGTATTGCCATCGTTGCCAACAGATTCTGTTGGGGTGATGTAGAGATCAGGCTCGATTTGACCGTTGGCCCCCACACCTGCAGAACGAAAGTGCTCTGGGTTGCTGACAAGTAACTGCTTTTTGTTTTCTGGATCACTGATGCCCTGCAGCTGCTCCTCAAAGTCATAACTAAGAGCGCGAAATCCCGGAGTTTCGGCGTTCGCAATGTTGGAATCGATAATCTGTGACCGTTTGACACGATGCGTTAGCGATGACATTTGTACGCGATCTGCAAAGCCAAACATGTCACCGAAGATGCGACTCATACGCTTGTTCTCCCGAGTAATGGGGCTGCAACTTCGAAGCCAGCTGCAGTAAATTCATTGATCTTGTTTCGTAGGGTACGCAAGCTGATTCCAAGAGTTTTTGCTGCATGCGTACGATTGCCTTTGTGGTGCGCAAGTGTTTGGAGAATGAAATGTGTTTCAACGAGTTGTAGAGTTTGTCCTATAGGCAAGCTAGCAACCCACTCCAAACTATGTACAGGCTCCTCACCGTCGATAGGTATGTTTTCTGGAGTAATTGTGTCATTCGAATTTAAAATGACGGATCGTTGAATGATGTTTTGCAATTCGCGTACGTTACCTGGCCAGTCATGGTTTTTGAGCTTGTTTAGCGCAGCCTCAGAAAATGTCAGTTGAGGGCGTGCGTAGTTTTTTGAACAGTCCTGCAAAAATTTCTGTGCAAGTAGAACAATGTCCTTTGGACGTTCGCGGAGCGGAGGAATTTCCAAGTGCAATACATAGAGACGATAGTAAAGATCCTGACGGAATTTCCCTTGTGCAACAGCTTTGACGATGTCTCGGTTAGTTGTCGCAATGATTCGTGTGTTAATTGGAACTGGTCCGCGTGAACCAAGAGGATCGATGACGCGTTCTTGTAATACACGTAGTAGCTTAGCTTGGAGAGATAGGTCGATTTCGGTGATCTCATCAAGCAATAGAGTTCCGTTATTAGCGAGTTCAAATTTTCCTACATGACGTTGGTGAGCGCCTGTGAAAGCTCCTTTTTCAAATCCGAAAAGTTCGCTTTCAAGAAGAGATCCTGGCATTGCTGCACAGTTCACTGCAATATATGGGCGTTGGGCATCGTTGGAAGCTTCGTGGATTGCTTTTGCAATGACTTCTTTGCCGACGCCGGATTCTCCTGTGATGAGTACAGGAACGTTCGTTCCGGCAATTTGCCAGATAATATCATGAATGCGTTTCATTTTTTCATCTGCAGTGTCAAAAAGTTGACGCTGACCTTCAGGGCGAACGCCTTTGCGGTTTTGAATGTAGTCTAGGTAAGTGCTTGCCTGTGGATAACCACTGTTTAGATTACCAAGAGGTTGCGAACCTATTTTGAAGTTGCTCATGACAGACTCCTTATTTCTTAAATTGCGTTAAGCGTTCTTTTGCTAAATTTGAGTAAAAAAGGTTATTTCCATCTTGACTTGCTGATGTTAGAGCTTTGACCGCATCGTCGCGATTGCCTCCTCGGTAAATGAGCAAACCACCTTTGTAATAGGCTTCAGCTCTTTTTTCCCAATTGACTGCATGGTCTGCAGCATAAACATAAAGCTGACCTGCTTTGAGGAATTCGTTAGCTTTACGGTAGTCTTCAGCTAAGCTAATTAAATCAGAGGCCCATGCGCTCTGTGCAAGAATGTGATTTGGAAATTTTTTAGGATCAAAATTTCGTAGAAGATTTAAGGTCTCAAGTCTTTCTGATGGAAGATTGAGTTGTGCGAAATATTCAGCAAGTTTATGAATCATTACAACTCGATCACCCAACTTTTGAGCGTCTTCGGGACTGGTGCTTTCAGGTGGTGTAGGAGTCGCTTTCTCTGAAGCAGGTGCTGTCGCAGGTGCTTCATCCTTGTAAATTTCCAGAAGTGCTATGGCTGGCATGCGGAGTTGGCTATTGTCAGCTACGCTTTTTTCAAAGCTTAGATGATTGGATTTTTTGATAGATGCTTTGTCATTTTGGTTTAATTGTTTCCAGGACTCAAGGATTTTTGCATCGTAGGAACGACTGTCGCTAATATGAGGTTCGGCAGCACCCGCTTTATTAGACTCTTTGAGTCGTTGGGCAATTTGATGGTTGAGCGAGGAAAGCCAAAATCCTGCTTTGAAACGATTGGTGGCGTTTGTATCTTTTTCGAATACGGTTTTGTAGAAAGACAGAGAGTTTTCCGAGCGTTGTGTATTACGGTATGCCTCAGCAACGGCCCAAGCATTTTCTGGTGCATCGATTATATCTTTTACAATACTTGGTAAATTTTCATATACAGCGACAGCTTCCGCATAGCGGCCATTCGTTGAATTGTTTTGTAAAGATGATCCAACTTTAGTGCGTAAGTCTTTGCGTAGATCTTGCAAATAGTCATCTTCAGGAACATTTGCATAATTTGTGAAAAAGTTATTTGCAAATTGACTCGTCTGAGTATTCCACATGGCATCTGGTTGCAGCATATTTTTAAGAATCACAGCATTTGCGAGAAAGCTGGTTTTGGCATTTTCAACTGTAGGAGAACGGGCTGAAAGATCTTGGATTATGTCTTTACTACAGATTGGAAGTGAGTGTTGATCGCTTGGATCTTGACGATTCCAATAGGCTCGACGCAAGAGTTTTTGTGCTTCAAGTTCTGCTATAGGTAATGGAGAAGCCGCGTTTTCTTTGGCAAGCGCACTCAGTTCGTTGTATTTTCCGGAACGAATACGCTCTAGAGCTTTGACATCAATGCGACGATGAGCCGCAAATCGTGCGAGTGGAGATGAAGGAAATTTTTCTTGAATGGAATTATAGTATCCATCTGCCAGAGAAAGATTACCTTGGCCAAAATTACACTCACCCAAGGCCCACATATGGAATGGATCACGATCAAAAACTGTAGGATCTTGGTAGAGAACTTTTTGATATAAGTTGAGTGCTTGCTTTTCATCACCATATGAGAAGAGTTTGAAAGCTTGATCTGCAAGAGCTAAGTTGTCATTATTCGTATCATGTATTTGGTTTTTTGAACTTTCTTTATAAAGTGACATTGCAATGGAATAGATATATGGTGGGTATTTTTTCCACTCATCTCCGCGACCGTGAGGAAGGTCTTTGCCTTGTTTGTCAACCTGAGCAAGTGGAATCTGAAGAACCCGTAGATTTTTATCACTGTCGGGATCTATCGTGTCATCATCATGCTTAAAAAATGCGGGTTCTTCATCGTCTGTTCTTTGCGCAAGATACATCGGATTTCCGATGCCAGATAGAGGGAGCTGAGTGATGGGGTCGCGATCCAACGCATAATTCTTGTCAAAAAAACTTAGATTCAGACGTGGAGGTTCCTGAAGCTCCGTTATCCGGAATGCAATATTGTGGTCTCGAAGCATGAGACGAATTTCGAAATTGTTATGACCACGATCCTTGATAATCATGCGACGAATGAGACGTTCATCGTAAGTATTGAGCAGTTCAAGTTGTTCTGCTGCAGGGTCTTTGAAATAGAGGATTAATGTATTGTTTTTGTGATCCGTTGCATAGTAGATGGGTCGCTTCGGTTGTAGGGGCAAAGTCATCTCACTATATCGGCCTCGAGCATGGGCCGATCCGCTTAAGCTGAGGACGAAGAGCAGAAGTTTTTTTACGAAGCGGTTGGCCATAAGTCCATGCAAATAGTTGATCTCAGTTCAATGAAAAGCAAAGACCATGCCGATTTCTAACATGCTTAAATGAAAGTATATATTGTGTGTAGCGAAGAATTGTCCTTGCTGTATAGTTGTCGACTTGCGTCAAGCCCGTGACGTATTGCCAAAATACTGGCATCGTATAGCGTGAAGAATCTTCGAAAGGATTTTTAGCATGAAGACGATCCTGCCTTGGATCAACAATAGTTCTCCAGTTCGTATCGCTGTGATTGGGGACATCATTTTAGATGAATATTTGGATGGAACTGTCTCCCGCATTTCTCCGGAAGCTCCTGTCCCCGTACACCTTGTAAAACAGACCTCTCATTCTGCTGGGGGCTCTGCGAATGCAGCACGCAATATTAGTCTTGTTGGTGCTAAAGCATCCTTATTTGGTGTTTGTGGAAAAGATGATGCTGCAGACATTCTTTTCAAGCTCTTAGAGACCGACGGAGTAGACACCCAGTCAGTGATCTGTGTCCATGATCGTCCGACGAATCGCAAAACCAGGATCTCAGCTTCTCACCAACAAATGATTCGAGTGGATTGGGAACGCATACATGCCCTCGAAGCAGAATATCAGGAACGTTTGCTCAATGGTTTGAGGAGCTCTGATTTTGATGCGATTTTGATCAGCGACTACGGCAAAGGACTGCTGCCTCGAGAGTTGCTTGCAAATATCTTCAGCGTTGCACGTGAACGCAAAATCCCCTGCGTCGTCGACCCTAAGGGCGTCGATTTTAGCCGCTACCAAGGTTGCACTGTTATGACTCCAAACCTACGCGAGTGCTATGTCGCCTTAGGTTTGGACGAAGACTGTGGTCTCAGTGCAGAACATTTAGGTCAACGTCTGCAAGAGCAGTTTGAACTCAATGATGTCCTTGTAACTATGGGACCACAGGGGATGTTTTTTGTTCCCAAGGATAAAGCGAAAGCCCCGATTTACAAAAAAGCCCAGGCGAAAGAAGTCTTTGATGTTTCTGGAGCTGGAGATACGGTTGCAGCAGTTTTGGCTGTGGGATTAGCATCTCAAATTCCTACTGAAACTGTACTCACTCTTGCCACATTAGCTGCAGGTATAGTTGTGGGTAAGTGGGGAACACAGGCGATCACTGCAGAGGAACTTCACAAGGCTGCGCTCATCGATGGAGCAGGTCATAACGCTACGCATTCCGCACTATCGACTTCAAAAATTGTTCTCCGCGAAAATGTTTCAGATCTGGCTGCTAAACTGCACGCATCAACCGCGCAAGTTGTCTTCACCAATGGTTGCTTTGATATCTTGCATGCTGGACATGTCGACTATCTTGAAAAAGCGAAGATGCTCGGAGACCTTCTGGTTGTTGGCGTCAATACAGATGATTCCATTTCGCAAATCAAGGGCCCTAAGCGCCCCATTGTGACTCTAGAGCATCGAATGCGTCTGCTCTCTGCATTGGCGTGTGTGGACTATGTCATTCCATTTCCTGAAACGACGCCACTTAATCTGATTGAGTCTCTGTCTCCAGATATTTTAGTCAAGGGGGCGGATTACAAGGAAGACGACATCGTTGGTGCTCAACATGTTAGATCCAAGGGGGGATCTGTCAAAACGATAGAACTCGTTCCTGGGCTTTCGACATCTCTAATTTTAGCGCGCCTTAGTTCGACGGATATCTGACGCGAGACAAAAAAAAGCCGACGGAATTTCTTCCATCGGCTTTTTTAAAAAGTGGTGCGAAGAGAGGGACTTGAACCCTCACACCTTGCGGCATACGCCCCTCAAGCGTACGTGTCTACCAATTCCACCATCTTCGCAAATATTAACAAACGTAGAAGCTAGTTTGCTGTTCCTTCAAGGGGAGCACCCTCGGGAGGAGAGGCTGGCTCTTCCGTATGTTGTTTTTCGAGCTTCTCTTTAAGGCCAATTTCATGACCGCCTTTCGTCATAACGAGGGCGATAGATGTAATCATGAAAATAAGTGCCGCTCCATAGGTCAATTTACCTAAGAAAGACGTAGCACCCGTAGCACCGAAAACACCCTGGGTATTTCCGCCGCCAAAAGCAGCCCCAACTCCACCTTGGTTACCTCCTTGAACAAGGACAACCAAGATCATGAATAAGGCGACCGTAATGTGTAAGGCAACAACTAAGATTTCCATACATACCTGCGCTTGTTATCCCTTTGAAGTGGTGGCGCCTCCCGGAATCGAACCGGGGACACATGGATTTTCAGTCCATTGCTCTACCGACTGAGCTAAAGCGCCTTTAGCTTCAAAGGTTTTTGAACTTACGATGACAAAATTTAATAGTCAATTGAAGATTATAGTGAGATTCCATATTCCGTCCACAATTCGCTTTGCCAAGATTGCAAAAAGACAAAAGTCCTCTTATATATGGGGACTTGAGATCTTCTCACTATAGGAAAAACAATGGTCGACTTAAAATCAGATCAATTGATTATTATCGCCGGACCCTGTGTGGCGGAATCTTTCGCTATGATGGATGAGGTTGCTTCTGCGTTGACAGCCCTTAGCCAAAAGCTGAAGTTCTCCCTCATATTCAAAAGTAGCTTTGATAAAGCTAACCGCCAATCCATCGATAGCTATCGTGGTCCAGGTATGCAAAAGGTGCTTGGGTGGTTTTCAGATATTCAGTCGCGCTATCACTGCAAAACTATTACAGATGTGCATGAAGTCTATCAAGTGCAGGAGCTCAGCTCCGCGGTAGATGCTTTGCAGATCCCAGCTTTCTTGTGCAGGCAGACCGATTTGGTTACAGCTGCAGTGCGCTCTAAGAAGTTTGTGAATATCAAAAAAGGACAATTCATGTCCCCAGCAGCGATGGTTCACGTTGTTAACAAAGCAAAGGCTGCAGCTGAACTAGAAGGAGCTCATACTCCATCGATCGCCCTTACCGAACGTGGAACCTGCTTCGGTTACAGTGACCTTGTAGTCGACATGCGCTCATTTGCCATCATGCAGGAAAGTCAGGTTCCACTCATCTTTGACATCACGCATAGCACCCAACGTCCTGGCAAAGGTGGAGACTCAACCTCAAGCTATACGAGAGAGTTTGCTCCAGTCTTAGCGCGGGCTGCTGCTGCGACGGGCAAATTATCAGGCTTCTTCATGGAAGTGCATCCAGATCCAACTCACGCAAAGAGCGATGCAGGTGCACAGTTGAACATTCAGCAGGCAGAAGCTCTTTTGACTCAGCTCGTTTCCATTTGGCAACAAGCGCGAGAGTGGCAGAAAATAGACGCAAGTTTTGGTGCGCATTAGGGGCAGGGCGCAGCAATGAAGGCGCTCCCTTACCCGCAAGTGCTATCGATCTAAGATGAGTTGCACGCGATGTATCCAGTCTTGATATTCATCTTTATCCAAATGCGATGCCTCAAGACCATGATAGTAACCAATCAGGATCTTTTCTTGAATCACTCTCGGCATTGCGCTGAGAGTGTCTAGAGCTTTCTGAGGGTCTAGGCGTGTCAAAGTTTGTAAGAGGTCGATGCGCTCCGCGACTAGGATACGCTTGGCTTGCATTGAGAGATTGTTAGCTATGCTTGTCTCGAGATGTTTCGCAAGTGCATCGCGAATCCATATGCGATTTTCATCGGATTTATTATGATGCAATGCGTAGCTTTCCAAAAAATCTATAATCGCCATTCGCTGTTCTAATAGAGGCGGTACATTTTCGTCGTTGTCATCTTTAGAAAAGACAATGCTATCTAACAAGGATTCATTTTCAAGTTCGTTGAAAAGTTTGCTTCGCTGATTGGATGTGAGAGAAAGGTTTTGAAAAAATATTGACTCGTCGAAGAAAATATTCGACCGATGAAGCTTGTAATTTTTGACAATATTTTGCAATTCGTCTTGCTTAGCTAATTCTCGAATGTGTTCAACAGCAGCCGTTGTATATGCTTTCGTTTTCGCTGTCAGATCGAGCTTAGAAGAAACCTGATTATGGCTGTCATCCGCAATTGAATGTTTAGAATTATCCTTATTTGATTGCGTATAGAACCAAACGGGGACTGTGACAGTGAGCGCCAAAATAGCGGCTAAAGTGATTTTTTTTAAATTAAAGCAATACATAAGATACTTCACTATAAGATTTTGACGAAAAATCCAAGACTTCTGGATTTGCTTTCAACTGCTCAGGGAAATCTATGCGGAGATATTCTATTAGATTGTCCAATTGATTCGAGCAATGCTCTAAATCATCAGTATGACATATGGGCTGCGATCCGAAACGTTCGACGAAAGAAGCGCTATCTCCACCGATTTGCCTGGCTTCAATTTTAATTAGAAGGTCTTGGTGATGCTGGTGATGGGTTTTCGTTTGAGATTTTTTCTTTTTAGAGAATAAAACTTTGACGACATATTCACGTATCTCCGTCGTAGATCCAATGATCTCTTGACTTGTCACCGTTATGGTCAAGCTAAGTTTTCCACCGTAAATAATGCGATCGATCACCTGATCACCGCAGGATTGTACAAAGGGAGGCCATAACCAAAAACGACCCTGATAGCGCCCTGGGAGATCTTCAAGGATCTTTTCTCCTAGCGAACTCAGTTCATATTCTTTGAGAATTTGTTCCTTTAATTGAATATTCCACTCGAGCGCGAAGCTGAACGATTTCGCCTTGTCGTTTATTGTTTGATGAACAGAAAAGTCTCCACTGACGCCTAAGAGGGCTCCTCCGGTTGAAGATCCTGCAGATGCTGAGGTATCTGTAGTTGAAATTGTGTAGTCTTCTGTTCTGGCAAGATTCAAATTTGCTTGGCTAGACCCTGCATAGGAAAAAGATAAGTCTGCAAAGCATTTGTCTTTGGTTTTTTTTGTTGCGCTATTGTAGCCTACTCCAAGCGAGTAGGCCGTTGGTAGAATAGCTGCTTCAACAAGAGCTAAAACTAACATAGCTTGAGTGATAAAAATCAAATTTAGTCCCAAAAAATGAATTAGTTTAATTGTGGGCTTGTCATATGGCGAGCCGTGCTTCTTTATCTAAGATTACGTCTAGTTACTGCAGTTTAAATGTGGCAACTGCAAGATGAGACTATTAGTAGTCCAAAGCAAGAACGTCGCTGCTAGGGATGAATATGTTCAGTTCAGCTGGGCAAAGCTTTTCTTCTTTATAAAAAAGATACTGTTTTTCACTCAAATCCCCTGTTTTAAGAGCATCTACTCTGCGTTTTTCACAAACATCTTCATTGGAAGTAAACAAATTTACATACCATTCAAGACCAATGAATTTCATTGCGGCAACGAAAGAATCTCGTTGATTTTCCTCAAATTGTGCCTCACGTACGCTTACAAAGCGTAGATTTTTTGATTTTTCGAAACTTTTCATATCATAACAAGATTCAATAAACATATTTCGATTAAATGATAGGTCTAAGATTCTTAGATCTGGAAAGTTGCTTAAATCAGGAAGTTTCATCAGGCTATTTCCTGGTGCTATGAGTGTTCGTAGATTGCAGCTACGTGCTAAAGGTTTTAGAGATGAGATGGCTTGATTAGTCAGGTTGAGTTTTTTTAGATTAATGAGTCCAGCAAGGGGGCGTAAATCTGAGATGCGTGCTAGTCCTTGATCTAGTTGGAATGATAAATCGAGGGCAGGCATTTCCAGTAAGGTCTCTTCTAATTCCCGACAATTCATGTGTTCGGCATCTTGAATAGATTTTCGAATGCGTTGTATAGTATTAGATATGCGTACATCCTCTCTCGAATATTCGCAGTAGTTTAGAAAACTCCACTCAAAGCTTATGTCATCATGGTTATACGATAGTTTTTCTTCATCTAGCTTAGCAACGGTATCGAGACAAAGTCCGGGAGATTGATGGCAAGTGTTAATAACTTTAATGGTCTTGTTGATTAGTTCTTCAACTGTAAGGCGCAAGTCACTTAGTCGTTTATGTTCGTGCTTAGGGGGCTCTAAGCCAAGCAATTGATCAATCTTAGTTCGATCTTTCATATAGTAGAGATGGCGTTTGATTAGAGATTCACGCTGGTATATAACTTCACTTAATTCAGAGACACTCATAGTCTCATCAACTTCTGCTAATCCTGATTCGCTGTACCGGGCTAAATCTCCAACACTGTATGCTGAACCTATAGGTGAACTAGGATCGTATTTGGGATCAATCTGAGTGCCAAAGTTTTTTCCGTAATTGATAATAGCTGCAAATGTTTCTTGGCAGGGTTTTAGGTTTGCAAAGCTACACTCTATAATAGGAGCGCGATTATCATTCGATTGTAAAAGGATATTCGCAAGCTGACTTGGATCACCGCCAATTTGCAAAGCAGAAACTTTTATACTTGCATGTTTGCGAAACTGGTTATATTTCGCACCACCCTCAGCGTGCATCTTTAGGAACATAGGAATGCTCATGTCGAAAGCACCTTTGAATTCATTTTTCGATTCACGATTGTTAAAGGTAATAGCAACGGAGGCGATGAGTTTTCCTCCTAAGGACACACTATTGACAAACTTATGACCAAAAAACTTTCTTTTTTTCTCAGGATTGGCGCTTTCGAGAATTTTTTTTGCTTTGGGGGTATATCTCAAGCCGTTGAGTGAAGCCTCCTTGCCGGTAATTTCAAAAATATAGCTAATATTCATTGAGAGCTCATCTTTTGCTATATTGCTAGCAAAGTCGATGCCACCCTTAATATCAAAGATCCCGATTGAAAATCCGGCTGATGTCTTAACGCCCAGTTCGGTGAGTAGCTGATCAAAACTTATATCGGTGATTGTATCGATACGGGATCTTTGTGTGCCACTATATTCGATGCCATTTTCAGCTTCAACGACAGCACCAAGATACTGGCCCTTTTCCTCATCGTAACCGTGACCTAAAAGTTGACCACCTGAATGCGAAAATGAAGGTGTACTAAATACTAAAGAAACTAAAAAAACCCATAGCAAAAACATACGTGATTGATTCATAAGGAATTCCTGAATAGGTAAGCAAATGTTTATAAATTTAGAATGTATTTGAGAGTGAGATGATGCCATGCATATGGATAATGTATGGCATCTTTACAATCTTATAGATCGCTAATATCTAAGCTCTTGCGATTGCGTAAGCGAAAGTCTGTGTCGATCCATTCATTTTGAAATCGGTTGGATCCCGTAAGTAGGCCTTCTGCGACAAAGATATTCTCCAATTTTTGTTCGGATTTTGGGGTTATATTGTAAACCGTACCTTTGTATGTCCGAGTATCAATTTGAAGTACTTTTTCAGCAATTCCCTCAGCGCTTAGTAAGTTGTCTCCAACTTTAATGTTTTTAGCTTGAATAATACTGCCGTCAGCTGTGACCATAGGATGAATAGACGTAACCTCTAATGTATGATTGTTGGAGACAGTAAATTTATAGACCAACTCTTCTGTATCACCTGTCACATAGCTTTCAATATTTTGCTCTTGAAAACGAAGGTCCTCAAGCATTGAATCGATGCTCAAAGCTGTGATCGTTTTTTCCAGATTCTTACTGGCTTCGTCGATCCTTAGGTAGCGTCCATCGAACATAAGACGTTGATCTGCTGTATAGCATCCCCACGGACATGAAATATAAGCCTTTAGCCATCCGTCACAGGGGGCATTGATATCGATGGGAGCCCTAAAATCACCATTTGTATGAGAGTAGCTTGGGAAATGTTCCTCTTCGATAAAGAATTCAATTTGTCTTTGAGTAAGAAGTTTACATCTTTTTGCCCATGCCATTCTGGCTAACGCATCCTTTTTATCAAGACTATCTTTTGTGAAACAACGGTTGACATGGATAGGTTCATCTGGTCGTTGAGGTTTTTCATTTTCGGCTTTCAGGCTTAATGCATTCATCCCAATCAAAAAGACTAGGCAGCCACTTAAGAATTTCTTTTCCATTGCAATACCTTTTAAGTGATAGTTAAAAGCGTGAACCATACACGCTGACATCCAAGTTTACAATTCCCTGCATCTTTACTGGCAAGCCGGGTGCAGGAATTAGATGATGATGAATCAATTTTACAATTTCAATGGCATTCATGAGAGGGAATTTTCGTTTCAAACGGAGAGCTAAGTGAGTTACTTTAGATGCTGCAACCGACGTTCCTTCGTGAGAGTTGGGTACGGCAACGGTCGCACTGAGACCCCCATTTCCAGTTATTCTCCTCTTTGAAGAGGGATTGTATCCTGCAGCTACAATTACATTTGGGTAGTTGCCTTCAAGAGCCGACCATTGGGGGTCATGAATAACATCGTCACCTCCGTAGTTTCCTGAAGCATAGATAAATATAATTTGAGGATTTTGCTCGACTATAAATTTGAACACATCTGGTGAAAGCTGATTTTTCGAGAGAGTGCAATTGACAATGAAAATCTCGTTACTTTTTAGGAAGCGATCCATATCATTTTTGGTATCTATCCCGGGATTTAGAGAAGGGCTTATACTAATTTTTATATTAGCTAGATTACCGATTACGATCTGAGCCATATTGTTGCTATGGCCAACGTCGGTGGATTCTTTATCTAAAAATATGCCTTTTAGAAGTGAACGTGGATCAGAAGCATCCCAGCTTGGATAGTCTTGTTCCAATAAAGGCTTCTCTCTCAGAAATTTTACAAAATTATCTTGCTCATAACTGCCAGGTAATTCCAACAGCCGATTTAAGTTGGTATGTAAAGACATGGCTTCTTTGCTTGCAAGGTTGAAAGAGTTGTCGAGCAAGTGCACATGCAGCGGTGGGACCTTTTGCTTTTGATTTTCTTCTTGAATCCGTAGTGCATTAAAAAATTTCCAAAGGTCAAAAAGTGAGGTTGTGGTGGTGTTTTTTAATTGAATTTGACTAAAATTACCATTTGTATAAATTGAATGATTTGTTTGCATGAAAGGGTATGTTTTTTCGTCTAAAAAGTGCGAAAAATTAAAAGAAATGGATTTTAGTCTGCCAGATCCGGTAAACCGAATCGAAGAACTGAAACCATTATCATCGATGTAGGCGACGCGTTCGATTGCGTAGAAATTTCTAAAAGCTATCACATAGGAAAATTTAGTCTCGTAAGAAATTTGGGTATGATTGATGCCACAAAAACCGCAATATTTGAGATCAAATAGCTTATCAAATTGAAGGGGACCATTTTCAATGGTTTTTATGACCTCAAAGACTTGTCGACATGCTTTTTGAGCGTGAGATTCAAGAATATTGTTTTCCTTAAGGGCATTCACGCACAGACCTTCATCAGAAAATCTTGATGTAGATGGTGCTGTTAGCGAAACACTAAAATTATCAAATCCAAATTTTGGCTGTAAGCTCAGGTAACTTCGTCTGGGGATTGAACCATAGGGACCTAAATTTTCCTGCGGTGAGATTATAAATTTTGTGTCATCGAATAATTTAGGATTGAGATGGCTTCTATACCAATTTAGTTTTGGGTCATACTCGCCAGCCAAAAATGCAAATCCATCTTGATCTATGGATTTGGCTAGATTCTTCTTCTGCTTGATATCTTCTTTATGCCACGCGTCGGCATCAAAGCTGAGATAAGCATCTTGGGAAAACATCCCAGCTAAGCATTGGTCGAATTCAGCGTTGCCCTTTTCGTTCAATATCTTGCTTAAACCTTCTTTTAGGCACCCCATTCCTTTAGTGCTGACTTCGATGCCTAGACAGCCCCAGCGTGGAGCAAAGAGTTTGTTAATTTCGCAGGTGCAGCTCCACAGATTGTTGTGCCAAATCCCGTCTGTTGAAGTGCAGATGTCTGCAAGATCATCGAGACTCTTTAGCTCGCCTATGTCGGTACGAATGACATTTTCAACGTCATCGACAACAAGGATATTTTTAAGATGTGGAGGAGTATCTTCGTTTGGTTGCGAGAGTGCAGGCTCATTTGTAGATGCTTCTCGTTCATTGCATGATAATGCTGAGGAAAAAAGAAAGACAAATAGAAGTCGTAGAGCCATAAATAATTTTATCCAAACGTTTGAGCATGCGAGGGAGTGTGCTTCCGAAGATAAAAATTTCAAGACGTGCTTATAAAGGTAGCGGCACCTAGAGTCAAGAAAAAGATCCTAGAATATTAGACATATCATGCTATGCACTTCGCAAGTGTATGTCTAAATGAGATTCCATAGTGTTTGTGTGGAAGGCTTCTATTCGATGCCGCCTGCCATTTCAAAGACAGGAAGGTACATCGCTACGACAACCAAGGCGATGATCGAACCGATCACGACGATCATGATCGGTTCGATCATCGATAGCATTGCTTTGACAGAGTTATCGACTTCTTCTTCGTAGAAATCACTGACCTTCAAAAGCATTTCATCAAGTTTTCCGGTTGACTCACCCACTGCAACCATCGACACGACCATGCTTGGAAAGAGAGTGCCTTCACTGAGAGGGGCTGAGAATGTTGAGCCTTTTTCCAGAGAAACTTTCACATTCAGAATGAACAATTCAATGGTCTTGTTTCCTGCTGATGTTGCGCAGATGCTGAGAGCTTCAAGTAGATTCACACCGGAACTGAGCATGCTTGCCATCGTTGAACAGAATCGACCCACAGCAATTTTCCGTAAAAGATCTCCGATAACAGGGAATTTTAAAATCAGAGCATCAAAAGATTTTTCGCCTTTTGGGGTTTTTTTCCAATACCGAAACCCGATGAGAGCAAGAAATATGCTGCCGAAAATAAGATACCAATAGTCACGAAAAAAATTCGAAAAATCGATGACCTGTTGCGTTAGCCAGGGAAGTGCGCGACCTGTCTCTTGAAATTGTTGTGCAAAAATAGGAACAACAAAAGCAAGAAGTCCCGTCACTACTGAGATAGCAACGACAAGAACAACAATCGGATATGCCATTGCAGATTTGATTTGGTTCTTGATTTTGTCTGCCTTTTCTATGTAGCTGACAAGTTTTTTAAAAATCACATCAAGATTACCACTAGCTTCTCCAGCAGCAGCCATAGCTGTGTATAGAGGATCAAAAATCTTCGGGAATTTGGTGAGAGCTGCTGAGAAAGATTCGCCACCTTCAACGGCTTCTCGAGCTAGCTTAAGCGTGCGCCGAAAACCGCGAGAACTCTGTTGCTTTTCAAGAATGCCAAGCGACTGAATCAGAGGAACTCCGCTGCCAACCATAGTTGCAAGTTGCTTTGTAAATACAATTACATCTTTGGATGTTGGTAGTTGCTCTCCAAGGTTAAATTGAAAGTTTCCTTTTTCATCTTTGAATAGAATCTCCCCGATGACTGGAGTTTCGCCTTCGAAGAGTTTGGTTGCTTTCGGGAGACGTATTTCAATAGAACGCAATCCACGCATACGCAAGAGGGCTTTGGCCTCAGCCTTACTTGCTGCGGTCAGAGATCCGCTTCGTAGTCGCTTGTCTTTGCTCTTGGCTTTGTATTCAAAGGCTGGCATAGCTTATGCCTTTGAAGTAGGTGGAGAGGGAGCTTTTGCAGAACTCGCATTCGCATCCGAATCAGGACTGGTGATCTTAACAACTTCTTTTGCCGTTGTAATTCCTTGTACCATTTTTGTAAGAGCAGACTGTCTTAGAGTCTTCATGCCTGTACGCATTGCAACTTTTTTGATTTCCAAAGAGGGATCACCCCTTAGAATACTGTTTTTGATGTCATCATTCATAAAGAGTACTTCGTGCACAGCAATGCGACCCTTGCTACCTGTGTTGCTGCATGCTTGACAACCCTTACCTATATAAGCTTTGACTTTATCAGCGTAGGCTTTGCTTATACCAAGTTCAATGAGTGAGTTTGGTGTAATGCTGGTGTCTTCGACGCGACAATGAGGGCAGATTTTGCGGACGAGACGTTGTGCAGTAATGCAATTGATCGAAGCGACAAGGTTGAACGGGGCTAGACCCATATTCAGCAAACGTGAGATCGTATCTGCAGCGCTGTTGGTATGGAGTGTGGAAAGCACCAAGTGGCCAGTGAGAGCAGCTTTGACACCGATCTCTGCAGTCTCCAAATCACGAATCTCCCCAACCATGATCACGTCAGGATCTTGACGAAGGAACGCACGTAATGCTTCTGCAAAATTGAGTCCTATATCCAGTTTCATCTGAACCTGGTTGATGCCTGGCAAATTGTATTCTACTGGATCTTCTGCTGTCATGACATTGGTGTCTTCGACATTGAGTTCCTGTAGTGCAGAATAAAGTGTTGTGGTTTTTCCTGATCCTGTTGGGCCAGTTACTAATACCATTCCGTTAGGAGCACTGATGGATTTCTTGAATATTTTGAGTTGGTCTTCTTCAAATCCCAATTGTGTCATGTCTACTTGCAAGTTGGATTTATCCAAGATACGCATAACGATTTTTTCACCATAGACCGTGGGGAGACAGTTGACGCGAAAGTCGATGGGTTTGTCTCCAACAGCAATATTGATAGCACCATCTTGTGGAAGTCGTGATTCAGCAATATTCAAGCCAGCCATGATTTTAATGCGTGATATGAGCGCTCCTTTGAACGAGATCGGTGGTCGTGCTATTTCCGTCAAGGCACCATCAATGCGTAGTCGAATGCGCATATGATCTTCATAGATTTCAAAGTGAATATCCGATGCCTTGGAATTTAAACATTTGATCAATACATCATTAACAAGTTTGATAACTGGACCATCATCTTTGCTTTCATTTGATCCGATGGTGCGTCGAGCTGATACTATGGTTCCTACGCGCGTCGTTTCTCCGCTTTTTTCAAGATGAGACATGTCCATCTTGCCGTAGTACTTATCTATAGCTTCGCTGATCTTGCTCTCGAGGGTCAGTACTGTCTTAGCTAGGTATCCGCACTTGAATCGAATAGCATCAATGGCTTCGGTGTTGCGAGGATTTGCAGTTGCGATGATGATGTTATTTCCAACCCGATCTATAGGGATGAGTCTATACTGAACTACGATACTTTTAGGGATGATTTTTATAATCTCAGGGTCTATGTCTTTTTCGCTGAGGTTAACCGTAGAAACTTTGTAGTGTTTTGCAAAAATTTCAAGGATGCGTTCATCAGAGAGTTTTTTGGAATTCTCTACAGCCTGTAACAACGAAATGTTATTTGCTTTGGCGTCCGCAAGAATATTTTTGAGATCTTCTTGGGAAAGCTCTGGGAGATTTTCTAAAATGTCCTGAAGAGTTGCCATAGGCCTACAAGCTAAGAGATTGGTTGTCGACCTCTTAGGTTTCGGAATTTTGTGGGTTTTCTTAACGAATTGGGTGCATTTATCTTGAATTTATTCGTATTTTTTGAAAAAACGTGTCGTTTGCAAATATCTGTAGTTTAGGGTGCAAGCGTGCTTTGATCTACAGGCACCGGAGAGCATTCATAACTATTCGTTGAACCGCTGCCTAGTACTTTATTCGTATTACTACCCCAACAGTAGGTTTGGTAGTTGGAGGCGTTTGCACACATATGAGCTCCGTATTGAGTTGGTTTCCAAAGTTTAGTAAAGGTAACCCCACTAGGAAGCATAGATTGATCAGCCAGGACAGGGGTCAGAGAATAGCCGTTGGGGTCGTTATTAAATATATAACAAGCGCTTCCTAATTGGCCTGCGGAGTCGTCGCCCCAGCAGTAAAGGTTATGATTTGAGGCTATTCCACAAGAAGAATTAGCTCCGGCTACGACTTCTGTAAAAGTGACTCCTGAAGGCAGGGTACTCGTATCAACAGCTACAGGAGCAAAGGATAGAGTTGTTGTCCCATCTCCTAGTTGACCGTAGTCATTGTATCCCCAACAGTAATATTTGTTGTCTGATCCTTTGGCGCACTGATGACTTATGGTCATCGAAGATATCGTAGAGAAAACAACTCCAGAAGGAAGGGCGCTTTGATCATAGGCAGTTGGAGAGCTTTGCGGTAATCCCCAAACATTATTTGAGATGCCTCCCCAGTAATAAATGTGGCCATTAGTACCTAAGGTTAGAATAAAATATCCGGATCTAACTATTTCGGTCAAGGTTACGCCTCCTGGTATAGCTCCCGTGCTAACGGGTCCTGCTAAGTATCGATTTGTGGTGGTTCCGTCTCCGAGTTGTCCTATGCTATTTCCACCCCAACAATATGCGATACCATCAGATCCTATGCTGCAAGTGGCCCCCCCTATCATGGCAGCAATCTTGCTAAGATGCACTCCAGAAGGTACGGTGCCTTGAGCAACTTCTACAGGGACGAGAGAATCTGTAGTATTACCAGTACCCAATTGACCAAGGATATTCCTACCCCAACAATAGATTTTGTTATTTGATCCTATGGCACAGACATGTGTGCCGCCAGCAGAAATATCTGTAAAGGAGACTCCAGTCAATGCGGTTTGATCGACGGCGATTGGAGTTGCTTGAGTTGCGCCTAAGGCAACGCTCGTCGTGCCTAATTCACCATAAGTATTTTTACCCCAACAATAGGCTTGACCTGCCGTAACTACTCCACATGCGAATAAATCAGTTGGATGCATTGTTAAGTTCGTAAAGCCTGGGCGTTTAGCTATGACAGCAGTCGAAGCGCTATATCCTGATACCCTTCCGGATTGACTGACTTCTTCAGCGCAGATGTAACTGCTGACTCCGTATCCAGAGAGAGTTACTGTTGCAATCG
>CAZWOL010000015.1:17226-49578 GCA_964635325.1 uncultured Pseudobdellovibrionaceae bacterium | reverse complement strand
AACATAGGACATGAATATTCCAGACAAAAAAAGATTTATAATATAGAATAGTTGCAAATCTATACATATTTAACGGAGAAAATCATTGAGTGATTTATGATCAACCTTTGACATCATTCAAAACTTTAAAAATCAGGGGGGAAAATTCTTGAATAAATCGATTTTACGCTCTCTCATAATATGGATCGCAGCCAGTATCGTCGGCCTCATTGCGGTTATTTTTGCTCAGCTTATTGGATTTTTGCAGAATGAATATTTCTCCTTCTTTTTACGCTATCCAATCGCAGTATCACTCTCGACTCCACTTTTCTTTTTGATTGCAGTATGGCTTGTCAAAAGATTTGCTCCTGACGCAAAAGGTAGCGGCATTCCTCAAATTCTCATTCTCCTAGATAAAGCAGACCAGTTTTCTGATACATCAAAAAGATGGAGAAGCCCGCTAGTTTCTACAAAGACTGCTGTGATAAAGGTTTTTTCATCAGCAATAGGAATATTAGGAGGTGCTTCAATCGGTCGAGAAGGCCCTACGGTACAAATTTCTGCAGCAGTTTTTGTCTTAGTAGGTGACAAAATGCGTCGCTTTGCACCTCAGATAGACCTTAGAACATTCTTAATCGCTGGATCTGCAGCTGGAGTTGCTGCAGCTTTCAACACTCCTATAGCAGGGGTCGCATTTGCTATAGAGGAGCTCGCAAGCGGAAATCTAGGTTCGTTAAAAAAAATGGTTATGCTTGCGATAATCATCTCTGGTATGGCAGCACAAGGACTGAGTGGGAACTACTTATATTTTGGTCATCCAGCAACGATAAAATCTACACTCCCAATACTTCTAGGACAGGCTCTATTGATTGGTATTGTTGGTGGATTTTTAGGTGGTGTATTTTCAAAAATACTCACCCAACCATCTCTAACAAAACTCCCTTACCATTGGATTAAACGCTCACTAGCCACCGGAACAATATGTTCACTACTTGGCTACTTCACCTACGGAGACACTTCTGGTTCTGGATATGAAGTAACAAAGAAGCTTATGGATGCTCACTCTTTAGATCAAGTCAGTCTCATGTTTCCATTTTATAAAATCTTAACGACTGCATTTTCCTATTTATCAGGAATGGCAGGAGGAATTTTCTCCCCAAGCTTATCGATTGGAGCCGGGGTAGGAATGGCACTAGCCAAGCTCTTTGGATTTGCAAACTTTAAAGCTTGTGGCTTATTCGGCATGGTTGCTTTTTTTTCTGGAGCAATACATGCCCCTCTAACTGCGACAATCATTGTTATGGAAATGACCGATGAAAGCGCCTTTGCAATTCCGTTTATGATCTCAGCATATGTCGCTTATGGCATTGGCCAACAAATAATGCCAGAGTCGTTATATCGCGACTTAGCAAACAAACATTCGGAAGGCTAAGGAAAATATTCCAAAAATACCTGCAAGCTTACATGTATTTGATCGATCCGATCTTCACATAACAATTATCTCGAATCTACTATTCATCTTCTTCCAAAGAAGCACCTGGATTGACCAAAATATTAGAATGCATTGCTTCACGTCCAAGCAAAAAAGGATGGCTCATCTGACTACGATCAACAAGAGTAATCTCTATCTGACGAGTAAACGATCCGATTGTTACATTTGTACGAATTACGGCCCGCATACTGGATTCTCCACAGGTTCCCTTAACTTTAGCCTTACGAAGCAATGGCTGCTCATACCAAGAGTTTTTTGTATTAAACCTTACCCATACAACATTTTTCTTATAGAAATACTCGATATGTGTTGCATGCAATGCCGAGATTTTTGCTCCCGTATCAATACGAGCAGGTAAAGAACGTAAACCAAGGTCTGGAAGATCTACAAATTCTTTGGATTTTAGAGTTATGAATTCAGAAGCACTATTTTGTTTCAAAGCACTACAACATGAGGTCAAAGACCAAGCAACAACTACAATCACACCAAATCGTAAGGCTGTAGAAAACATACAGATCATTCCTTCCATAAAAGATTCACAAATCATAATCCGGGAGCACTGCCCACAGCAGCTGATGAATCTGCCGTATCATTGTAGAAATTTCGACATCTTCGATAATAATTCCCATAAACTGCTGGGCACTCGACATCAAAGCTACCCGCTCATCAAAGATGTTAATCTCGAGAGGAAAAAGTACATTTTCTACCACTTTTAGATGGCGCTTTTGTTCTTTGCTTAATGCAAAAGCCTGATCACTAATAGGAGATCTATTCACAATCCCCTGATACAAAATGCCTGCTGCAGCCCGATCTTTGGCATATTGCCACATCCACCGATTGAGATAGGGATCTGCTTCCTTAGGAAAAACACGAGCAAAATCGCAAATGCCGTAGATCACCGAATCTCTAACCGTCAAAGTCTCCTTATATATAGACAAGAGGCCATCAATGCCCCAAAAAAATCGAATTTGTGGTTTTCTTCCTTTGAGGCGGACCAAGTTTTCGAGTAAGGGACGAATCACTTCCAAACGATCGTTAGCACGCTCGATCTCGACTTTTTTACGTTGCAAAAAATCACTGAGATCTTGCACTCGTGGGGGCCCATAGTGCAGGATACCGTTTTTCTTTATAGCGAAAGCAAGACCACGCTCCTGCAAAGCCCGGAGAATGTTATATACATGGGGACGTTTGAGATCCGTATTTTCTGCGATTTGCGTGACTGGACGCGTCCCAGTTAGAAACAGCGTTGCCAATACCGCTGTAGCTTTTTCATCCAGGTCCAACGCTTTAAGATCAGAGATAAGTTGAGTAATATTCATTTGTCAATCTCGAATGACAATAATAAATCTGCGAATATTGAATATATATTCAATTACCTTATACTACGTCAATTCATACTAACGGGAGATGCTAATGATTGAATACCAAGATTTTGCAAAAGTAGACATTCGAGCTGGAAAAATTGTACGTGCTGAAGACTTTGTCCGAGCACGCAACCCGGCTTACAAAGTTTGGGTCGATTTCGGGCAGCAAATTGGAATAAAAAAGACCTCTGCTCAAATCAAGACAAACTACCAGCTTGAGGAACTTATAGGACGAACCGTACTTGGAGTTGTTAATCTTAGCCCAAGAAACATTGCAGGTTTCATATCAGAATTTTTGATTCTTGGTCTACCGGACGACAATGGTCGAGTACACCTCATAACTTACGAACCATCAACACTTGTTGGAACTCGTCTGTGCTAGTTTGACCAGACTATTTTTATCAAATGATAACAAATCGCCTGCTAAGATTAAGTCACCTAAAGATTCATTAAATAGTCCGGAGAAAAAATGCGAAAACTGCATCTAAGTTTTGCTACAATGCTAACTTTTTCATCTCTTTCGGCTTTTAGCAACGGCAAAATAGTTTGTACATCTGAGGGAAATAATCTTTTCAAAAAAGGTTCTATTAGGCCTGTAAAAGAAAACGTCACAGCAAGTCTTAGCTTTATTGAAACAGAAGGTTTAGCTGGTAAGAGACGTATCGAAAATATTGAAGGATTCGTTAGAACAAATCCGGAAGATGAGCAAAATTCTCATGTCGGAATATTCAAAATTCGATCTCTTGATGAAAATCCAAGCTACCGAACCACGAAATATAAGAACTGTTCTCAATTTCCCCACCTTGATGCGACTGACACAAATGGAAGCACAGAGGGGGCTATGGATGGAAACCTTCTTTTAGAAAAAAAGACAAACCGAGAGAGTTTCAAAGCATACTATATCTTCAAATCAGGGGAACATATGGGTGGCACCATTCGCTTCACATGCACCTTGCAAAACCCCGAACTCTAACCCTCTGATAAAGAGTAGGACCTTCGCTAAAAATCTGATATAGATCAGATTTAAATATGAAAAATGAAGGTCTCAAATCATGGTCCCCAAATCCACCACCTGCCCATGTGGTTCGCAACTCACTTATAACAGCTGCTGTAAAGTATACATCGAAGACGGAACTCTTGCCCCAGACCCTGTCACGCTCATGCGAAGCCGCTATACAGCGTTTGCTCTCAACAAGACTAGCTATCTCAAAAAAACATGGCACCCTGATACACTTCCAGATTTGAGTGAAGAAGAACCTTTAGATTGGATTCATTTGGAAATTATCGATAGCGACAGCACTGATGATGAAGGTGAAGTTGAATTCATTGCCAAGTTTATCTCTGAGAGAGGCATTGAAACTGTGCATGAGCTCAGCGATTTTGTAAAAATAAATGGAGAATGGCTCTATCATTCTGGGGAATTTGAGAACGAAGACCAGCCACCTGAGAAGATTTCGATGAAAGCTCCATGTCCTTGTGGAAGTGGAGAGAAATTCAAACATTGCCATTTCGCTGGTCGAAGAAAATAGTTTAGAACCTTATAGTCTGTTGAACGCAACAGGCAAGGACTATAAAAATGCAACATACAGACGAAATCTCGATGCAAAACCATGAGATCACTTTATTTTCTTTTCGTAGGTGCCCATTTGCAATACGCGTAAGGATGGTTTTAGAAGAAAAAAATATTTCTTACACTCTTAAAGAAGAAAATTTGAAAAATCTCTCCGAAGAGCTAAAATCGCTTCACCCTCAAGCTAAAGTTCCACTTCTGGTTCATCAAATCTCGACTGAGAAACAAATCATATATCAGTCGAGTATAATCACTGAATACCTTGATGAAACCTTCAAACAAAATCCATTGATGCCGAAGGATCCTATAGCACGAATGCATATACGTCTTTGGACCTACTGGTGTGACTCCATTTTCAAACCAGATTTGGATCTATTCAAATATAAGCGTTCAATATTGGCTGATGGAGAAACAAATGATCTTATCTCTCGGCTTCATCAACATCTCTCTAAGTGGGACCTAGCTCTACAGAACAGTACGTTTTTAGTTCAAAATCAACTCACACTTGCCGACTTACATCTCTTTCCGTTTGCCCGACAGTTCTGGGCCATCCAAGATGCCTTGCCAGGACTCGATCAATATACAAATATCCAGATATGGTTAGACGGATTGCTATCAAGACCATCTTTTATTCGAGCGATGCAGCGCTGAAAATCATCTATAGGAAGTTCATGTCTAATAAAAATTCTCTAGCTTATTCGACGGATTCAAAAACAAATACTAAGTGTCAAAAATGTGGACAAAAGTTACTGGAATGTCAATGTGCACAAGATGTGGAAGTAGACACTAGCAAGATCCAAGCTGTGCTAAGCATCGAAAAGAGCGGACGCTCTGGAAAAACTGTTACTGTTATTTCTCGCTTACCAGCAAGCGAATCTTTTTTGCGAGATCTTTTAGCAACTCTCAAACAAAAATGTGGAGCTGGAGGCACACAAGGGACGGATGCTAAGCGAGCTGGGTTTATCGAGATACAGGGGGATCAGCGTGAAAAGCTTCGTTTGCTTTTAGCAAAGAGTGGTATTCGAGTAAAAAATTAGGGTTTAGACATAAATTCTGCAACACCATCAGGAAATAGCGATGCCAAAGATCGAAGGACTTTATCGACATTATAAAGGACAAAACTATCGAGTCAGGGGACTAGCCAAACATAGTGAGACACTAGAAAATTTTATTGTCTATGATGCTGAGTATGCAAACCCACTTGCAAAAACTTGGATTCGACCCGAATCACTGTTTTTTGGAAAGATTCGTTTAACTCATGGAGAAGAAGTTGAACGTTTTTCACATATAGATGATACAGAGATAGCATCTGACGAAGAAAATGTTCAAATAGTTAGATACAATCCCCAATGGATTCATCATTTCTCTTATGCTCGCACAAAAATCCTCGAGGCACTTGGATCAAGTTACAACATTGAGCACATTGGATCTACATCAATTCCAGGCCTAGCTGCGAAAGACCTTATAGATATGCAGTTAGGAGTTGAAGACTTTGAAACTGATCAGAAAATCATAAGCCAACTCCAAGCTATTGGATTGAAATACTCTCCATCCTTTCTTCAGGACCATATTCCCTCACGCCCAACGGAAGAGCTTTCTTCAAAGTGGGAGAAGCGATTTTGCAGCGGTGCAATCGACGGTATAAAAATCAATCTGCATATACGTAAGATTTGCAATCCTAACTGGGACTATGCCATCGTTTTTCGTGACTATCTACGAGCCAGACCAGAGATTGCTGCAGCATATTCGCAGTTAAAAGAACGTCTTTCTAAGCTAAAGATTTCGAGACGAGAATACGCACATATCAAGGATCCTGCAGTAGACTTGATCTATTGGCAAGCTCTAGAGTGGCGCAATTCTAGAATTTTCGCCCAGACATCCACAGAACAAGCCCACTAAGCACGCTTACAGCTACAACAACCCACTGAAAATCTAGCGGACTGATGTGGTTCGCGTAACAGAGCAAGACTAGTCCAGCTAATTCCAAGAAAAACCATAAACTGCTCTTGAAACTCGTCATAACTGATTTGCCACTCAGCATAACTTGTAAGATTACTAGAATAAGAGTAAGAACCAACAAATTACGCAGAGCGACCCAACCACATGAAAAAACCATTAGATTAGAGAATAACATCGAAAAAAAACAGACGACTGGAGCAGCTTTGATCTGAAAGGGCCTTTGTACATCAATTTTTTGTTTACGCAATACCAGCAAACTAGCGGGTGCAACCGTGTAACAGAGAACAAAAGCTGCTACCAGAATCGCAATCATTGATTTGAGATTAGGTAACATGAAAAATGCAAACGCCTCTGCAACAAAACAAAGAATGATCATCGGAGTTGAAATACCAAAGCGGTTTAGACGCAACAATGGACTCAACTTCTCAGAGCTCTCTGCTAATAAAAACAAGAGTCGTGGTGCTGCACTTGCATAGGAAAATGCCGTACCTAATGGTGAAAAAATAGCATCAGAATAGACAACACTAACAATCCACCCAAGGCCAAGTATTGTAGCAATTCCAGCAAATGGCCCCTGATCACCAGCAAAACTTAGATTGGCCCATCCATTGAGCAAGCTACTTTGTGGGATAGCCATCAAAAACACATATTGCAAGAGAAGGTAGAGTAAACAGGTCAGTACTAGCGACCCAAAAATAGCAAAGGGTATTGCTTTTTGTGGGTCTTTGGCCTCACCTGCAAATAAAGTCGCTTGGGTAAATCCGTTGAAAGAGAATATGATACCGCTCGTTGCTATCGCTTGAAAAACTTGCTTCCAAGGTATGGAGCTAAGAGAGGGTGTTCCTTCAAACAAACGGGAATGATCTAAGCCACCTGTTGTATAAAGAGCATAAAGAAAGGCCCCGATGAGCATGAGTGGTGTCACAACTTTGAAAGCAACCATCATTCCATTTAAATTTGCAGTGGTTCTTGCTCCAAAAATATTAACGAGAGTAATCAATGCAAGCAGCACCATCGCAAAGATATAGCCAAGTAGACTAATATCTTCTCCAACCATCAAGTATCCTGTATATGAAGAAAGATACTGAAGGATGGCACGCACTTCCAAAGCTGGTAATATAATAAAAACAAGTAAGTTAAGGATTGTTACACAAATGGAAAGAAAGTCTCCGTGTGTAAGTTTGGCAATCTGATTTAGGCCACCTGCCTTAGGATACAAAGCCACTACTTCAGCAACACTAATGCCAATGATGATTGACATCAAAGCACCCACTAGCCACGCAACGAGTGCAGCTGGACCTGCAATTTGGGCTGCATACATAGGAGCAAACAACCAACCTGAGCCAAAAATTGCTGTAAAAGACATAAAAAGAAGTTGGAAGGATGTCATTTCACGTTTTAGGGTCTGAGTAGTAACATTACGAATTGAACTCATAAGGGATCCTTCATTCTCTTTAAAAGATACTCTTTGTCTTTTTCTTTTAAAAGCTGTACTGCTTTGGAACCTGCTGTCACCTTGGAAATACTTTGCTGTAAAGTTTTTGCGATCTCCCGATGCGTAAGATCGCTACTCAAATGTGCTCGAACCAATTCATACCGACCAACCAACATTTCTCTCTCATCCATCGTCATAAACAGATGGAAGAGCATATCCAACTCTTGTGCACTTGCATTTTGGAATAAAGTCAAAAATCCACGCCAAAGTTTCTTATTTATCATAACAGGCATTCTCCCGTACTGATGTACCGATATATAAGTACGATTGGATCAAAATAGAGGCCAAATTGAGCCTTGTCAAGAATATATCCATGCTTATGAAGAATAATCCAAACTGATCAAGACGCCCTTTTCATGCCATAGCAAGATCCTGAAATGAATTCTATATTTCTATATCTGATGAGAAACTCTAACTTATCCTAGATAAAATCCGAAACACCTTGGAGAGACTTTA
This sequence comes from uncultured Pseudobdellovibrionaceae bacterium, assembly GCA_964635325.1. Classification (GTDB taxonomy): domain Bacteria; phylum Bdellovibrionota_B; class Oligoflexia; order Oligoflexales; family Bog-1112; genus BOG-1112. The sequence continues at coordinate 41,263 of CAZWOL010000015.1, read as the reverse complement.
AATAGAGAACAAAATCTGTGCGATATCGCATTTACATCTTAGCTGTCACAACGACCCTCCTCCTATTTGGAATTGCAATTCTAGCAAAGTGGATGGATCTGTTTGATCAAGATTTTATAATGCCACTAGGTTTTTTGGCTCTTGCCATGTTGACAGGATTTGCAGCAGGAACCTTCACAGCAAGTTGCAAACGATACAAAGCGATACAGCGACAGAGACGAATTTTTTCAAAAATAATCGATGACACCAACGATTTGCAACATTATGAAAAGTTTCTCAACCTACTGATCGAACACATGCCAACGTCTATTATTGTAAAAGATGCAGTTGATCTAAAAATACTACATCTCAACAAGACTGCTGAAAAATTTCTTGGGAGCGCGCGCTCCGATGTTATAGGAAAATGCGCCCGAGATTTTATGCCAGAAAAAAAAGCTTTGCTGATTGAAAGTAAAGATAGGGAAGCCATCAAAAGCACTCACCCTCTTTCTTGGATCGATCACGTCGTTCATATTCAAAACAAAGCACATGCCCTCAGAACTTTGAAAATACCAGTTTATGATGAAGCAGGAAAACCACAGTTTCTTTTAAGTCTATCCGAAGACCTAACTGACCTCAAACAAGTAGAAACTGAACGAGACATTTTTTTTACAACAACACTCGATATGTGCTGCATTGCAGGTATGGAAGGTTACTTTAAACGTGTAAATCCAGCATGCGAATCTATATTAGGCTACACACCCGAAGAATTTTGTTCTACCCCCTACCTCGAACTAATTCATCCGGATGATATTGCTCCAACTATTGCTGAAGTCGAGCGACAACAGCGAGGAGAAACCGTCATTGCATTTGAGAATCGCTATCGCACCAAAGACGGTCGCTACCGTTGGCTTTCATGGAGATCCATACCTATCGGAGATACGATGTATGGAGTTGCAAGGGATATCACGGAAGAAAAACTCTCTCATGAAGACACTTTAGAGAGTTTTCAAGCTGTTGCTGATAACATCATTCAAATCACATGGCTCTCAGATCCAGAAGGCAAGATGCTATGGGCGAATAAACGATGGTTTGAATACTTTCAAACATCTCCAAAACATCTCCTCGATGCATTTTGGAATGATATTATCCATCCTGATGATATCTCGATATATTTTGAAAAAATGAAAAACGCCTTACAAACCGGCGTTGAAGAGAACCTAGAATACAGAATACGAAAATGTAAAGACAATGAATATAGGTGGGTTTTTCAACGTTGCACGCCCATTCGTACAAATAATGGAAAAATATCAAAATGGCTTGGAACATATACCGACATTCATGAGCGACGAGAGTCACTGCGTCAGATACTGGAACTCAAAAGGCGCACAGATTCTATTGTTTCAAATATTAATGGAGCCCTTTGGGCGACAGATCAAGAGGGAATCATCAATTTCTATCAAGGATCTTTCCTTAGAACTTCCGGCATCAAAGCTGAAGATCGTATAGGAAAGAGCATATTTGAAATCAATACCGATCCAAACATTCAAAACTTGATTCGTCAAGCGTTAGCTGGAAAATATATCGAATTTGAACTTCCTCGCAACAATGAATGGTTCAAAACTTTTCTGACACCAATTTACACAAGCGAAGGAAAGCCTGATGGAATCGTAGGGGTTTCGCTTAATGTGACTCCCACCAAACAAATGGAACTACTGCTTAGAAAAACAGAAAGAGAAAAAGAAGAATCACAAATTCTTATTAAATCCGCTGAGGAAGCTTCTAAGCTAAAGTCAGAATTTCTTGCAAATATGTCGCATGAAATTCGTACCCCATTGAATGGAATTATAGGTATGGCCGGCCTACTTATGGAAGCTGACCTACCAGACACCTTGCGCAGTTATGCTGAAGCTGTACAACGTTCGGGTGATAATCTACTAATCATAGTCAACGACATTCTTGATTTTTCAAAAATTGAAGCTGGCAAACTTGATCTTGAGATGGTCGAATTCGATCTCAATCAAATGATTGATGATGTATGCAAGACACTTTCATTTGCCATTCAGAAAAAAAATCTAGCTTTCGAAATAACCGGCAATATTCGATGGTCAAATTATTTTAAAGGAGATCCAAGTCGCATTCGTCAAGTTCTTATGAATCTGATTGGAAATGCCTCCAAATTCACACAACAGGGCGGCATCTATCTGACAGTATCCTCACAAACCGACGATGATAGAAGTTATTCATTCAAGTTTGAAGTACGAGACACAGGCATTGGAATTCCTGAACATGCTATCGGCCGTATGTTCCAATCATTCTCGCAAGCAGATATGACGGTTTCTCGACGTTTTGGAGGGACGGGTTTGGGTTTGTCTATTTCCAAACGTCTCGTAGAGATGATGGGGGGAGAGATCGGATTAGAAAGCAAGGAAAACGTAGGTTCAACATTTTGGTTTAAAATCACCCTACAAAAAGGCAATCTAATTCCAACGAAGATTGGGTCCAACCATTCCAACACAATATCCGAAACTACAAAAATGCATAGTGAGCGTATTCTTGTCGCTGAAGACAACGTCATCAATCAAAACCTTGTATCAGCTCTGCTAAAAAAATTGGGATACTCATCTAATGTCGTTTCAGATGGAAAAGAAGCTTTGAATGCTTTGGAAAATTTTCAATACGATATTATATTAATGGACTGCAGCATGCCTGAAATGGATGGCTATGAGGCAACTCAAAGAATACGACAAAGCAAAGCCTCCTTTAATTCCATACCTATTATTGCACTCACAGCGAATGCCGTTAGCGGTGAAAAAGAAAAATGCCTCGATGCGGGTATGGACGACTATCTAACCAAACCATTGCGTGTTAATGATCTTGCAACGACACTCGAAAAATGGGTTGGCATTCTCAATCAACGTCGAAAAAATTGAGCAACAATATCAAGCAAGAAAAGCAAGTCTTAGACTTTTTTCCGATCACGATAGTGAATCAACTCAGGAAGTTTAAGGCAAGCAACGATGATCAAGCCACACGCAAGACCAGCACCGAAGACCAACGCCTTGTGATATCCTAATCGATCGGACATTGATCCAATAAACAGCTGACCAAGAAGCGGCCCACTACTGTAGGAGAGCATTTCAAAACTTGCCATTCGCCCTCGTATAGTTGAAGGAATGGTTTTATTCCAAATTGTCATCCTAAAAATGCCACTAATCATGTCGAAGAATCCGGAGAGCACTAAAAAGAACAGTATCGCTCCGATATTGCCACTGAGACCTACCGAACCTACACAAAGAGCCCAGGTCAATGCTGCACAGACAACAGCAAGACCATGCCTGTAAACACGTCCTGTCCATGCACTAAAGCTAAGAGCAATCAAAGCTCCTATTGATGGACTCGCGTACAAAACTCCCACATAAGATTCTGCACCAAAAAGCTCAGCAATATGAGGCATGAGTACTTGTGGACTTACGAGGACCATCGCTAGAAAGTCAATGATGTAAGTTCCAAGTATGTCACGTCTCTGCCGAAGATACTGGATACCAGCACGAATTTCCCTCCAAAAACTTTTGTCTCCAGGTTGATGCTCCAACAAGATAGTAGGTACATGGACGGCTTTCATTAGAAGAATAGAGACTACAAACGTAAGCGCATCCACAATATAGGTCCAACTCGCTCCATACTTCGCTAAAATAAGTCCAGCTAGCGATGGACCAGCAACTGTCGTAAGAATATTTCGCATAGGACCCAAACTACTCACAGCTTCGAGATCACCCTCTTGCACAACAGCTGGTAATAAAGCCTCAACTGCAGGACGATGCAGGCCATTGAGTGCAGAAAGTAAGGCAGCTCCGACAAAAATCAGAGGAAGAATGGGTTCCGATAGCGAAGCATTCCAAGCAAGAAGCGATACAATCAAAACCATGACGCTTTCACAGAGGATCATGATCTTCTTTCGATTATAACGATCCGAAAGCACACCTCCATACAATGCCGTCAAAGCAAGAGCAACTAACTCCACAGACCCAATAAGTCCCGTCAAAAAGACGGAGCGTGTTAGATGATAGATCTGGAATGGCACGGTGATGATTGTCATTTGCGAACCAAAACTTGAAACAAGTTGAGCTGCAAATAAGTAACGAAAGTTTCTATTTTTACGAAAAAGCGAGAGGTCGATAAACATCGATCGTTCCTTAACTCATCCATCAATTATGATCTTTTCACCACACTCGATGAAAAGACTACGATATCAAATTTGAGCTAAAAAACGTAGGCTATCATGATGCTCTCTAGAAATACTGAGATGTAGATCTAGAGACCTTAGCGAATCATATCGGATGAGGTCAAGACTTTTTCGGAATATCTAAAATTCGTGACATAAGCTTGCTAAAGACAGGCGCTGCAAGAGAACTTCCATATCCTGACTTCCCAGACTCGGTCATTCCGTTTTCAAGGATTACAAAACTTAGAAAACGTGCATTCTCTGCTGGAGCAAAACCAGCAAAGAGCGCTAGCGAGGAATCTTGACTTACAAGTGTCCCAGTTTTACCGGCAACTCTCATGCCAGAAATAGCAGCTCGACGCCCCGTACCAGCATGAACAACTTTCTCCATCATCCTTGTAACGATTTTAGAACTCAACTCCGTAATGACCTGCTGTCCATCATGAGCTTTACCTTGATTTGCAAGAATTGAGTACCCATTCACCAAGTCCGACAGTGTAAAGCTAAGCCCCGTATCAACAGCTGCTTGCGCAAGTGGAAGTTCAGCATTTTTTGGATTCCATGCTTTCATTTTGAAACCAAAACGACTCAAAGCATCCCTAAAACGCTGAACACCCAATTCTTGTGCCACTTTGACAAAGCAGATATTTACTGAATTTGCCATAGCATCGTCTAGACGCATCGCTCCGATCTTAGGATTTCCATTTGTAAAATCCACACCAGCAACAGAATACGGTTCTTGACAATCATAGATCTTATCGTCGGAACTCAGGCCTTCATCAATAGATGCAGCTGCAACAAACGGTTTGATCAATGATGCTGGAGGAAAGATACGAGATTTCCAGCTCTGTGAGCGATCACCCGCTTCTGCAAAAGCTAAAATCTTTTGAGTTTTAGGATCAGCAACAACTACGACACCTGACTTTGCCTTGTAGTGTGAAACTGCATCATCTATTTCGGCTTGTGCTATACGCTGAATTTTATTATCTACGACATTTATAACTGATGATGAAGCATAGGTATTTTGCTCAAAAGTTCCTCGCGAGGCATACGACGCACTGAGAGGAATAAGAATAGCAAGTAAACCTAAGATACTCGTAAAGAGTGTTTTTCTAAGAGGGGCATTGTACCTTGATAGCATGCAAATTCTCCTTACAATAAAAGATTGGTTTTGATCTGCATCCATCCAAGCCATCGTCACCGCGCATGCGTGAATTCGGTTCTCAAACTTGGTCGATGCAAGAGCCGTCTGTGCGACCTCGTACAGACAGCGGCCATAATCATGTGCTGAAACAAGTTGGTGGCCAACCAACACTTCATCACATGCTAGTTCCTGTAGTTCATTCATAGTTTTCTGCCATCTATAAATACTCGGATTTATCCAAAAGATGATTCGTAACATTTCCAACAGATAAACCCATATACAATCACCCTGCCGATGGTGCTGACCTTCATGAACGATTGCAATTTTTGTATGTAAAGAAGAATGAAGCAAAGAAAGTGGAAGTACTATATACGACTTATTCCACCAGCGTGTCGAAAACGGGATATAACAGTGTTCCGAAACATTTATTTGCAAACATCTGTAACTTCGAAATGAGATTGATGATCTCAGAATAACTCGCAGTTTGATGAGATCAAAAACCAATCTTCTGGCATGCCAGAAAGCACCCAAAAAGAAGATCAGCAGGATCAAAAATGCTCCTGAAAGCTCAATATTATTTTGAGATTTGGTCTGCAATTTCTTCGCAGTTTCCAAATTTTGAGCAACTTTGGAAAGCTCTTTTGCCTCCGCAAAAAAATCTAAAGAAACATACTGCGCAAGTATGGGTTGATCCGGCCCTTTTAGAAAAGCGCTGAATAGTGGAGAAAGAAGGCAACTCAGAAGGAGGAGCCGAAGCAATTTTAATTTAGCAGAAGGCCTAGACAGCATAAAATGGCTGCGAATGAGTAAAGATGCTAGCAAGAGGAGTATGTTCATCGTAACATAGGCTTCGAAAAGAAACATAGACCCCTCTATTTTCGTGATGACAACTCTTGTAGAGCCTTTTCTATAGCTGCTATATCTGATGCCTTTAGTGTTTTCGCTTCTAAGAGGCGGTGAACAAGACTCACAGGTTCACCATCGAATACGTTTTCAACGATGTGATCAAGGCAAGTGCTTTCGTAGGCTTGTTTGGAGACCTTCGCAAAAAATACGTGTGCATACGAATCTTTCTTGCAACTCAGAAAGCCTTTTTGCTCTAAAATTTTCATCACCGTAGCCACTGTTGTATAGGCGAGTTGCCGGCTCTTAGGAAGCTGTCTAGATACATCCTTAACAGTCGCTGAACCAAGCTGCCAAACAATCGACATGAGCTCAAGTTCCACTTCGGTTAAAAGACGGTCATTTGTTGTCTGTTTCTTCGTCATCGCCATTTTTCTCCTATTTAAGAAAGGCTATACTAAACTTTTAGTAGATGCTACTATTTATTTAGTAAAGATTGAAAATAGATTTTCGGTAGGAGGTGGCAGCATAAAAACAGAGTTCAACCTGCGAATCAAAACGTTTTGGTGTACAATCCAAATATCTTTTGCACAATTTCGATGCAGGTTATATGAGTTTGAACGCAAAAATCAAAATAATTTTAGAAAAGGCAAAGAACATAAAGTGGAATTTCTTTGCCATATTGTATGGTCGATCTCTGATTCGCTTGATCCACGAGAGTTATTCCCTCAAAGCTTCTGCTCTGTCCTTTGTAACTATTGTGAACTTGGTTCCCACACTCTCCATTATGGCTTACCTTACAACCCACCTTCCTCAATTTTCTACCCTACTTAACCAAGGAAGAAAATACGTTACTACAAATTTTTTACCAAGCTCAAGCAACATGATCGCTAAACATCTCGATACTTTTGCCTATCAAGCATCTCTTCTACCAACACTGAGCATTCTTTTTTTGGTTTTCTCTGTCATCATGATGGGTATGACTATTCAAGATGCTTTGAATGGCACTTGGACAAAAAAGAAAACGAAGAAGACAATGCTCCGAAGAACTTTCGATTGGCTACTCCTCATCCTCACTCCATTTTTTATCGGTGCTAGTTTGGTTTTGAGCTCCTATCTATTTTCAGCATCCTGGACTGAAGAAAGATCACTCTTTGGTATGGGTCCTATATTGAGTTTAGTATTGAGCTTGAGCTTTACACCAATCATCAACAGTTGTGTTTTTACACTCTTTTACAGCGCTGTCTCCAGCTACAAAACTTCCTGGATCGATCGTTTTGTCGGTGGATTTACAGCTGCTTTTTTATTTGAAATTGGGCAAGTTGGTTTTTCGTTTTATGTAGCTCACAGAGCGGAATACCAACAGATTTATGGAGCTCTGTCAGCCATTCCACTCTTCTTACTTTGGCTCTACATTTCGTGGTTCATCATTATTTTTGGAGCACTCGTAATCGACACACACAATCAACTGACGAGTAATGAAGATTCTCTATAAGCCTACTACTTTGGCTCTGATGCTTTCCAAGTATGACTAAGTTCTGCAAATAAACCCTCATCTTGACAACGCTCTTTAGCGTAATACTGACAGTCCTCATAGAGAGCATTTGCAATCTGCCGACGAAGCTGAGGGGTGTACGTCAATTTTGCAAATCGAACGGTGGTATCTATTGGAGGGCTCAATATTGCATGAAGGCGCAAAGTACTCTGTTCTCTTTCTGGAGAATCAAGTTCCAACCAATAGGCTCGCGCAAGCTCACCTTGCAGAGAAACGGGATAAGCTTCTGCCACATTGGCAAAGCGCTCCATCATAAAGAGAGAGCTCCCTGGACGCTGCGAGTCAACCACACCCGCATAGGCCCGAATCAAGAGCTGCCCATCGTTTCCTGCGTGATGCTCTACTCGTCGGATCCAATCTGCCCATTGCTTAGGATCGCTATGACGAATCACAGCTCCCCACAAATAACCCTGTTCGGTCCGCGATAGAGTGCGTGAGTGCAAAATCTCCTCAAAATCCTGTGCATTCAGACCTCGTTCTTGCAGGCGTAGAATCGCACTCAACTGCGGACTTTGCCTATCATCATTGCTAAGACGATCCGTTCGTTTAGCCAAAGCTACTAAAAAATCTCGATCGTGTATTGCATTGACGAGAGCCGCTTCTGACGTTTGCAAAAATTGAGTTTTGAGTCGCTCATCATATTCTCCAGTAGCATTAACATAGGCTAACGCACGCCCAATATAGGTCTTAAGATCGACATAACTCTGAGTCTTAGCTAGAGTTTCGGTGAGAACTTGAAACCAACGATCGGTAGGAACATAGGAACTTGCATCTTCATGTTTATCAAGGAAAGCTTTTAGATAAGCTGCTTTGAACTCTTCTCTTGCATGAGATTCTAAGATCTGGAAAGCCACGCTACTAACAATTTTATTGTCTAGGTAGAGTTCTCGCAAAGCGCTAAAAAATGTAGGACCATCATCAATAGGCAAACCTTCTATGGCATCTGTCTTATCCGTTGAAGGAGCTTGCAAAGAACGGTCATTTTGTGGGCTCAACTTTGCTAAAGTAGAGAGAACAACACCCTTAGAGCCATCTCTCTGGTAGCTAGAGTATTGCCGAAGTGAAGCGATCCAAAGGACAGCAGCAATAGCAACAATTTGATATAGGAATAAAAGCATCCATTTTTTAAAGTTCATGAGTGCTCACCTTTGGTCCATGAAATAGATTTATAGATTCTCTCTGCTCTCGAACAGTCAAAGGCCAACCAAGGCCAGACTCATATTCGTCAGGAGTTGGATTGAAACCTTTGGACTCAAACACATGTTCAACAAAACCTACACAGTCAAATTCCCAACGTCCGTTCTTTAACTTTCGACCCTTTTGATTGAGATGGAGAGTGTCGTATTCAATACCGACAAAAGAAGCAAGCTTAGGATCTGCAAAACTAGCTAGGTGTTTCTGCATATCACGTGATGTTTTGGATTCAAACACCCCAAAACCACCTTCTTGCACCTGCTTAGCGCCCCAAAAATGACTATGTAGGGGGAATTTGCCCATAAATGAATGATGAATAAGACTCTTTCCACGAACCTGGGTTGCATCTTCGAAGGGATCGCTACGGTTAGCCTCACCAGCAGCGTTATAGCCCGGCATAATGTGGTATATCACAGCATTCCATTTAGGTTTCTGGCTATGCCAGCTATACACAACACCGGCATGCCCTACAAAAGCACTGGTGATATTGCTATTGCGATGGACGATGTCTCCTACCAATTTGGGTAGACAGTCGTGACAAATCTGGTCATTTGCCAAAGATTCTAGAGAAATAAACAAAGAACAAAGACTATAGATCAAAACCATGAGGACATTACGATGAGTCATAAAATAGCTCCGAAAGGTGTGGCCTCCTATTAGCATTTCTTAGAATGGGCTGCAAGAGCCTGCCTAGGTGGGTTGGTTCATGATGGATAGTCAGAGCTGAGCGGCTCAAGTTCATCCTCACTTGACCGAAGACTAGTATGTAGTCGCATGAAAGGGAAGATCGTGAGCAATCCTTACCACCAGTACCAGAAGACGGCTGTTACAACGGCAAGTAGAGAAAAGATACTCCTTATGTTGTATGAGGGTGCCATACGCTTTGTTAAACAAGCAGTGGTCGCAATGAAGGCCAACAAAATTGCTGAAAAAGGTCGTTGCATCAGTAAGGCCACGGCAATTTTATCCGAGCTGATGGCTACTCTCGATTTCAAGGCAGGTGGAGACCTAGCGGTTGACCTTGAAAACCTTTATATTTTCATGATTGATAAGTTGATCGAAGGTAATATCAAGAATGAAGTAGCTTGCTTAGAAAACGTCGAAAATGTCCTGTCGACACTTTATGTAGCCTGGAAAGATGTGGTCGAAAATCCACGTGAAGATGGAATACCCTCACCGGTCTTACAAGCAGAAGAATACCAAAAAGTGATGTCTGAACGAGGCCCTGAAAAGAAGATGGAAAAAAACCCTTCTTTACTAGAAACGAAAGATTCTAAATACAAAACCCTCGCTTGAGTTTTTGTCCAGCTCAAAAGCACAGCATCTAACTTGGGATGTTACATTCCAAATATTGAATTTCTGCAACAGTACTCCTCAAGAGTCTCCCACATGCTAGTGTTGATAGTACCAATACAGGAGACATCTATGAGCATTTCGCAAGCGATGTACACCGGAGTAACCGGTCTTTCCACAAATGCTGACAACATGTCAGTTATTGCGAACAACCTTGCCAACGCTAACTCTAAAGGATTCAAACGTGATCGTGCAGAATTCGAAGACATTCTTGCTAAAGATCTTCGCAACGGTGGTTTACGATCAGCCATCGGACGAGGATCACGACTCTCCCGTATCAAAACCCTACAAACTCAGGGTGGTATGCAGATTACCGACAACTTAACAGACGTCGCTATTCAAGGCTCAGGATTTTTTGTTGTAACCAACCCTCAAATCGATACAACAAATGCAAGTCACAACTACTACACCCGCGTCGGGACTTTGGGCTTTGACAAAGATGGATATTTTGCAACCCATGATGGAGGCCGTCTGCAAGGATACCCCGCAGATGACAAAGGAAATCTTTCCTCACGTCTTGGGGACATTCGTATTGAAACGAACATTCTCCCTCCTCGCGCAACAGACAAAGTCACCCTAAAGATGCAGTTGGACTCCCGCGTTGATATCAAACCAATGGAATTTGATCCTCTCAAACCTGATGAAACCAGCAACTATGCAAGCTCACTGACCGTATTTGATAATTTTGGTCGCTCCCATCTTACGACCGTATACTTTCGTAAAACCAACGCAGATGCCAACGGTTCCCAATGGGAATGGCATGCCGCTGTTGATGGCAAGGAGGTCACCGATCCTGACTCAGGACCATTGAAATTCTTTGCGAATGGAAAAATTGGATTTGATAAATTAGGTATGCTCGCTTCACAAGAAACAGTTAATTCTAGTGTCAATTTCACGGGTGGTGTTGCACAGGATCAAAAGGTTCTATTTGACTTCGGTACAATCGCTGCCCCAGGAGCTGCACGTGATGTCAATGCTTCTGCATCGATTGCAGGGCACTCATCTACTGTCTTCCACCAACAGGATGGATACGAAGTTGGGCAACTCAAAAGTTTGAACATCAGCAAAGATGGTAAAGTTATTGGCCTCTTTACCAATGGTGTGCAAAAAACACTCGCAGGTATCGCATTAGCAACATTTGCAAACGAAGACGGCTTAGAAAAGGGTGGAAATAATCAATTTCTTGCCTCTAATACTTCGGGGCTTGCAAATATTGGTATGCCAGAATCTGGCGTGCGAGGATCCCTTCATTCTTCGACACTGGAAGAGTCCAACGTCGATCTCGCGGAACAATTTGTTGAAATGATCCGTGCACAGCGCCTATTCCAAGCAAATTCAAAGACGATCACGACTTCAGACGCTATGACGGAAGAAGTTGTTGCTCTCAAACGTTAGAGCTTTCTCTTGACCTATTCTTTAGGTATTTGAGAATAATATCTGATAGAAGCTTTGATCATTGGTTCAGGATTTTATATGCATGTTGAATTTTCGGAACCTGTTTTAGACGATCTAACGGACATTGTACACCTTCTTATGGATGATGAACTGGGGAGTTCACGGGAAAGTGCAAACCTCCTAGAACCCTATATCAAAGCTTTTCTTGAAATTAAAAAAGACCCTAATAACGAACTCATCATCGGCAAAATCGATGGGAAAATCATCGCTGTGTTGCAACTCACCTATATTCCGAATCTAACCCTCAGAGGGACCAAGCGTGCACAAATTGAAGGAGTCAGAGTTGCATCGCCAGTTCGTGAGCATGGGATCGGACAGCAACTTGTTGAATTTGCACTTGAACGAGCTAAAGAAAAAGGTTGCAAACTGGTACAACTGACCACAAACAAAACACGCGTCAAAGCCTTTCGCTTTTATGAGTCACTCTCCTTTGAGGCCACTCATGAAGGCTTCAAAATGCCTCTCTAAAACACACCTCGAACAGAATGGAATCTCATGCGAGCCCTGCTTATACCAAGCTCCTTTATAATCTGGCTGTTGATTTTTTTTGCAATATGGATTGGTGGATCTAGCGAGTTTAGCCCCACAAACCTTTGGCAGATCTTTCATTCCAATGGCTATTCTGATAGCGATCGGGAGATGCTTTGGACGGTTTTTTTCTCCATACGCCTACCACGACTACTCGTTGCATCACTTTGTGGAGCCGCTCTTTCTGCAGCAGGTGTGCTCAGCCAAGGCCTCTTTCGCAATCCCTTAGCAAGCCCGTCAGTGCTTGGTGCGAGTGCAGGCGGAGTCTTGGGGGCCATCTTAGTCTTCTATTTTGTAAGCCCATGGTTGCATTGGTTGCTTTTGCCTTTAGGAGCCTTTGCAGCAACACTTTTGACAATGGGTTTTGTTTTGATGCTGTTTCGCTCACTTCGAGGTACGGATAGCTCGCAGTTGCTTATCTGCGGCTTTGCAATTACGACTCTCTTGGGGGCGTGTACGTCTCTGCTCTTGTCGTTCATGCTCCCACAAATGGAGCGTACGCTATCATTGCTCCGATGGATGATGGGAGGCTTTAGCGGGCGCGGGTGGATACACTTTAGCATGGCATTGGGGCCAGCCCTTATGGGATCTTTCTTTGCATTCAGACTCGTCCGCAAACTGGATGTACTCAGTTTTGGAGAGGAGCTTGCCAGTTCACTCAACATCACAATTCCCAAACTACAAGTCCAGACGATCTGTGCGATTGCCTTGCTAGTAGCAGCTTCTGTTGCGGTCGCAGGGGCTTTACCTTTCGTAGGCCTCATGGTTCCACATGTATGCAGAAGTCTTTGTGGTCCGATGCATCGTTCTTTACTACTACTAAGCATGATCTGGGGAATGATTCTACTGCTGCTTGCGGATGCACTTGCTCAGAAAATTCTCTTTCCACGTGAACTTGAGGTCGGAACACTGACCTCTATACTCGGTGTCGTCTTCTTCTTTATTATCTTATTGAGAAAACCTCGTGAACAACTCTAATTACCAGCTCCAATCTCTACATCTATATAAAGGTGGAAAAACGCTGCTCGATCAAATTTCGTGCACAATCCCTTCCGGTTCGCTAACAGTCGTAATTGGACCTAATGGAGCTGGCAAGACATCCTTGCTACGCTGTTTAGCTGGCCTAGAACACAACTATAAAGGAAGCCTTAGTCTCTTGGGGAAGGAACTAAGAGCATACTCACAATCAGCTCGTACCAAGACGCTAAGTTGGTGTCCGGCAAATACCACCTGTGCTTTTCCTTATTCAGTCCTTGAAGTCGTTTGTATGGGACGCTTTGCATACCATGAGGGCTACCCTTCCACTACAGACTACCAATTGGCATATAAAGCGATCGAACAGATGAAAATTGAGCACCTGACTCAGCTTAAAATCCATACACTGAGCAGTGGGGAGTTTCGCAAAGTAATGATCGCTCAGGCTCTCGCCTCACAGAATCGCATCTTGGTCCTGGACGAACCTGATGCACACCTCGACCTAGCCTGTACTTTTGCGACGCTAGAGCTCCTAAAATCTTTGTGTCGCAACGGCAGAAGCGTTTGCATAAGCTTGCATGATCTACATCTTGCACAGACCTATGCGGATCACCTGCTTGTTCTCAAGGGAGGGCGCCTCCTGAGTGAGGGTGATCGCACGCAAACTTTCCAAGAAAGCCTTGTACGAGAAGCCTTTGGTGTTCAAATGCTAAGCGTCAAAACGACTCAAAACGAAATTATTCAGTTCCTACCCGAAGTCGAAACCTTGTCAGATTGAAATTTCGATGATACATGAATGCTCTCCGAGTTGGTGTGGGCTCTGGCCGAACCTATGGATATCGGAGAGAAATAGGTAGAAATCGAATCGCAGTGAAAAAATTTCCCGTTGCTTTTTTTTCTCAAAGGGTACGACAATGAGGGAAAAGCCATTGAGACTGCGTGTCGTTTGGAGTAGGTAGAACGCATGAGTAAAACGCTCGTCATTGTTGAGTCCCCAGCAAAAGTAAAGTCGATTAACAAGTTTTTGGGCAAGAATTATATTGTAAAATCTTCGGTTGGTCATATCCGAGATCTTGCAAAGAGCCCCACTACAAAAAAACGTGCAGTCAAAAAAGCATCTCTGACCGCTGAGCAAAAAAAACAACTCGAACGCGATCGCCTAGTCATTCAGATGGGAGTCAATCCTTACGACCACTGGAAAGCAAGCTACGCAATACTTCCAGGTAAGGAAAAAGTTTTGCAAGGACTGCAAGAAGCTGCAGAGAAAGCTTCCAATATTATTCTTGCAACCGATATAGACCGTGAGGGTGAAGCCATCGCATGGCACCTGATGGAAGCTATTGGTGGTGACAAAAAACGTTACCAGCGTGTCACCTTCACAGAAATCACGAAAAAAGCTATTCAAGAGGCCTTTCTAAAGCCAGGCACACTCAATTATGACCGTGTGAATGCACAGCAAACACGACGCTTTCTTGATCGCGTTGTAGGCTACATGCTCTCCCCACTTTTATGGGAAAAAATAGCCCGAGGCCTCTCTGCAGGTCGTGTACAATCCGTGGCTGTCAGACTACTCGCGGAGCGAGAACGTGCTATTCACGCATTCAAACCTGATGAATACTGGGAAATACATAGCAAGTTGATGGGCGCGAGTCGCGAAAGCTTTATTGCAGAACTCGTAAAAAAAGATGGGGCAGCATTCTCTGCTAAAAATGAAAAGGAAGCACAAGCTACTGTCGAAACCCTAAAGAAGAACAATTTTGTCATTAACCAAGTTGACAAAAAACCGACGAGCACAAAACCAACTGCACCTTTTATTACATCCACACTACAGCAGGCTGCAAGTGTACGCTTAGGTTTTGGTGTCAAAAAAACCATGATGCTTGCTCAAAAACTCTACGAGAACGGACTCATTACATACATGCGTACCGACTCCACCAATTTGAGTGAGGATGCGATCACGGCTTGCCGTCAGTACATCCAAAATCTATTCGGTGCTAAGTACATTCCTGCTGAAGCCAATAAGTACACAAGCAAGAAATCAGCACAAGAGGCGCACGAAGCTATACGACCAACTGATGTTGCTTTGCGTGCAGATCATCTTGAAGAAAAAGATCCGGACTCGACGCGTCTTTACGATCTCATATGGCGTCAGTTTGTAGCTTGCCAAATGGTCCCAGCTCAATTTGATAGCACTTCGGTTAGCATCCACTGTGGGCCTTACGAACTCAAGGCCCGAGGACGCATACTTCGCTTTGACGGTTTCCTTAAAATTCAACCACAGAAAAAGAATGCAGATGAAGATGGCCTTCTACCTGAGCTGAAAGAGGGTGAGATTCTAAAACCCCAAGACATCATGCCAAGCCAACATTTCACCAAACCTCCCGCACGCTTTAGCGAAGCAAGTTTGGTACGCGAATTGGAAAAGCGAGGCATCGGTCGACCATCTACCTATCATGCAATCATTTCGACAATCCAGGAGCGTGGTTACGTCAAGTTGGAGAAAAAACGATTCTTCTGTCAGAAGATGGGCGAACTCGTTAGCGACCGCTTGTCTGAGAGTTTTGCAGATCTAATGGATTTTAGCTTTACAGCAAGCATGGAAGAAGACCTCGATCGCATTGCACGTGGTGAGGCTGACTGGCACAAGGTACTCGATGGTTTCTTTAAAGATTTTAGTTCTAAATTACGTCATGCTTCCAAGGAAATGTTGGGTAACACACCTACACCGACCAATATCGAATGTCCTGAGTGCAAACGTAATATGAATATTCGCATTGCGCGCACAGGGGTTTTCCTAAGCTGTGAGGGCTATGCTCTAGCACCTGCTGAGCGTTGCAAGGGAACTTTGAATCTCATCCCAGGAGATGAGATGGAAAGCTACGGAGACGAAGAAGAGAACGAAGAGGGCAACGTCGAAGAACTGCGTAAGAAGAAGCAATGTCCAAAATGTTCGACCTTCATGGACTCACATTTCATCGATGAAACACGCAAGTTGCATATTTGCGGAAACTACCCACACTGCGATGGTTACGTCGTCGAAATGGGCAAGTTTCGAATCAAGGGCTATGAGGGACCTTCGATCGAATGTGATAAATGCAAGTCGGAGATGCAACTCAAGACGGGACGTTTCGGCAAATACTTTGCCTGTGTAAACAAGGACTGTGGCAATACCCGTAAGATGTTGCGCAGTGGTGAAGCAGCTCCACCTCCATGCAAACCTGTACCAATGCCAGAATTAAAATGCGAACGCTCTTCAGGATACTTTGTATTAAGAGACGGTGCTGCAGGGATCTTCCTTGCTTCGAGTGAGTTCCCTCGATCCAAAGAGACTAAGAGACCTACAGTCAGTGATCTCAAGCGTCATCGAAACGAACTCGATCCAAAATATCTGTTTCTAGCAGATGCCCCAGAGTTTGATCCTGAAGGACGTCCTGCTATCATTCGTTTTAGTCGCAAGACCAAGGAACATTTTGTCATGAGTGAGAATGACAACGCAAAGGCTACTGGGTGGTCTGCTATGTATGACAATGGACGCTGGTCTGAAAAAGACGGAGATCAATGACATTCATCTAGAAAGTCACGTGCTTCATCTCGAGTGCGCCTGTCACACAGACTTCACTCGAGATGAAGCTACTTTTCTGTTTTTCCTAACAATCGGAGCATCTCTTTCTTATAAACTTCGACCCCAGGTTGGTTGAAAGGATTTACACCCAGCATAAGCCCACCCACTGCACAAGCTGTTTGAAAAAATGCGATTAGATAGCCCAAATGATACATGTCTAAGCTTTTGAGATTCAGCTCAAGGCACGGCACTCCACGTTGTGAATGAGCGTGCTGTGATGCCTGCCATGCTGCTTGATCGAGTTCTTCTATATAACGATGGTATAGAGAACGTAGATTCTGTTGGTCACCTTGCTCATCGCTCGGAATCTTAACTCGTCTTTCAACCATAGCACTCGTCGGACCTACATTCAAAAAAGTCTCGACCATCGTCAGAGGACCTTCTTGTAGATACTGTCCAAGAGAATGCAGATCGGTTGTGTATGACATACCCATCGGCATCAAACCTTTGCCATCTTTTGCATCAGACTCACCAAACAACTGCTTCCACCACTCCACCATTGCAAGGAGTTTTGGCTCGCGATAGGCAAGCACTTCGATACGTTTGTCATGCTTCCATGCGAGAGTCCTATAAGCTGCATATTGCAAGACAGGATGATCGGGCGTCTCAAGATCTCGAAGACTTGCATACAAGGCATCAGCTCCCGAGAGCAGAGCGTCGACATCATAACCCGCAAGACTAAGGGGAACTAGCCCTGCAGCTGTCAGCACTGAGTAGCGTCCTCCTACATTTTGCGGAATGGGAAGCAGAGGATAGGAACGTTTGTTCGCGAGTTCGCAGAGAGGATTTTTATCGTCTTGTGTTGTAACAAGTATGCGTTTTTGAGCTTCACGACCAAAACGTTTGCAGAGCATGTCTTCAATAACACGAAAGGCTACATTGGGTTCGATCGTCGAACCAGACTTACTGATCACGTTGACGATTGGTTCACGTTCTCTTAGCAGGTCGAGAAGTTCGAGCATATTTTGTTCAGACAGATTATGCCCAGCATAAACGATTGGAATCTGCCCTGCAGGAGCATCGATAAGCCATTCGTCATAACGGTGTCGCAAGGCCTCGCTAATTGCCTTGGTACCCGCATAGGACCCTCCAATGCCTATAACTACGATAAGATCGTAGGGAAGCTCCAACCGAGAGACGAGATCCTTAATACGACGCTGTTCTTCAAAACCGGAGTGTTCTGGCCAGTTCCACCAACCTGTAGCGTCAGCACCCGTACATGTTTTGTTTTTAAGCGAAGTCAAATGTTGAAAGGCTTCTGGCAAAAGCGCATTCATTTCTTCGCGCATAGCTTCTGGTAGACGGTTCGTTTCAACAGTCAGCAGCATAAAGAAATCCCTTATCCGATAGCAATATAGTTTTGTAATTTTGCGAGAACCGAGGTAGGTGCCTTCACATGAAAGGACCCATAGCCTTCGGCTTCATAACTTTCTTGCAGAATAACACAGGATCGATGAACTAGCGACCAGGCAGGAAGCTGATCATAGGGGAGGCGTATATGCGCTTCTTCAAATTGCTCTGTAAAAAACCTAAAAATCTCGCTACGCAATAATTTCATATGATCCATAGAGAATGCAGACACAAAATAGCTCTCACGAAACTTTTTGCGCAGTAATTTTTCCATAAGTGGATCATGGATTCGATCGATTTTATTAAAAACAAGCACTACGGGTACAGATGCTGCACCAATTTCGTTGAGCACGTTTTCTGTGGTCTGCATTTGAAGTTCGAAGTTAGGATCGGAAACATCTACAACATGGATGAGCAAGTCTGCATTGAGCACCTCTTCTAACGTCGACATGAACGATGCCACTAGAGTCGGAGGGAGCTTACGAATAAAACCAACCGTGTCGCTAAGCAGAATAGACGGACGCGTACCTGGGTCAATAGCACGCACAGAGGCATCAAGAGTGGCAAAAAGACGGTCTTCGCCTTGTGTACCACAGTGGGTAAGCCCGTTCATCAGGGTCGTTTTACCACTGTTGGTATAGCCTACAATCGAAACCTTGAGCTCGTTACGTCGGAGTTTGCGCTGTGTATCACGCTCTTTGCGGATGACGTCGAGTTTCTTTTGCAAGCTGCTGATACGTTCTCGGGCTCGTCGTCGATCGATTTCGATCTGCTTTTCACCAGCCCCACGCATAGCAACATGCCCCCCAGACTGTTTCACAAAGTGAGTCCATGCACCAACCATACGGGGAAGTTGGTATTCGAGTCGTGCGATTTCTACTTGGGTTTTGGCTTCTTTGCTTTTTGCATGCTTAGCAAAGATATCGAGGATAACGGCAGAACGATCGAGTACTTTACAGCAGGTAAGGGACTCAATATTTTTGACCTGGGCTCCAGTTAAGGCGTGATCTACGACTACGTAAGTTGCTCCAGTGCTTGCTGCGATGCTCTGAAGCTCTTGAAGTTTACCTAGGCCTATGAGATGTGCTGCCGATAGCTTTGCGCATTTTTGGACGACACGATGACTACATTGGAAGCCTAACGTATCGAGCAATCTTGTCAATTCATCGAGGTCAGCATGAACTTGTTCAAGTTCATTTCCCTGTGTTTGAACACCGACAACGATAGCCACCGGAAGTGTTTCTTTCATTCCCAACTTCTGAGAGTTGGACGTCTCTGCGTATGGCGTAATGGTTAGCCCCCTTTTCGTTCTGGGCCGCTCCTTTATGGATGCCCCTGGTTTCTCTGAACCGGTCCTTTATCGCAAAGTTGGCCGGTTTGGGGAACGAGATTTTGGAACCGCTTCGGCTGGGTTCTGCTGTATAAGCCGATCGCCCCCCACCTTTAGTTTTCGGCTTGTCTCTACAAATTCTAAAAGGTCCTCGACCAGTTCGGCAAGAGCCGGTTCGGACAGAAAATGACCGAATTTGGAAGGCTGAGTATGTTTCTTAACGATCTCTGCAAGAGCGATACGTGCAACACTGGTGAAGGGGTGGTTCATCCTAGGGTGCCTTTCGTTAGTTTTTAGATAAGGTACAGGACTAGTATAGACGAGAACAGCGGATTTGAGACTCTACTGGAGTTGAACATTCGATCTAGATTATGCAATACAAATTATGTTAATATGTATATACATAATTTTAAGGACTGCGTTATGCTAGAAAAGCTGAATATGTGCTTCTTTCAAAAATTGTGAAAGCCCCCGAAAAAAATCTTTCTATTTTAATAGAATACCTTTCCAAAGAGCCGACGGAATTATTTTTGAAGCTATGCAAAATCTACGATGTTAATTTGAAAAAGTTGATACAAAATGCTTGATCTCATAAGCGAAGCCAAAAAAAAGTTTGACGCGATTGCAAAAAAGCGGAATACACCACGTTTCAAAAAGGTGATTGAATGTTTAATTCACAACAATGCCCTTCAGCCTACTGAAGGCTACCACGCGCATCGCACTAAAATTAAAATTAAAGATTGTCTCTGGGCAGCCCAAATTGAGCCCAGAATTTATGAGGTTCTACCCGCTTTAATTCTGAAAAAACCAGGAATTTTTGAAGACCTAGGCGAGTGCCCCCCCGAGCTTAAAAAGCTTTTGCTAGAAATTCGCAACGCAAAAGCTACACGAAGCTTCCATGGAATACCAGCTCGAGACTACCTGCGTTGGATCCCACATTTTGGACATGAGGGAGTAAAAGCCTCCTGCCTAAAGTCCTTTCGTCTAAGCCAAGACGATCTAGCAATGCTTCACGCTCTGACCGCTTGTGGCTACTCCGAAATTGGTGCTATTCGAGCAGGTCTTAAATTACTCTCCGAGAAAACTATCGGTCCGCTCTAGATTTCTAAAAAAATTTCGCACAATCAAGATTTCTATGGCGAATCCGAAGGACGCCCTAGGAGACATCAAAGATGCGTTGGAAAAGCGTCCTCAAATGGGTCTTGAACCTCTGTGTTCTATTCGTCATTTTTGTCTACATCCATGGATAGTTCTTGGATTGATGGATGTTCCTCAAGTATTTTAATAGTTTCCCGATAGCAAATACAGATCATCTAAAAGATTGGGTAGTTAATGCGACGACAATTCCATTTTGCAGCAATAGGTCTCAGCCTTGGGCTGATGACACAGGCTTGCAAGAAACCTGGTCAGTCTAAGGGGGATTTGGCAGATGCAAATGCTTTGCTTACAGAGCAGCTCAGCATTGGTCCTAGAACTACAGGTGACGGTCTAACAAGCACATCGACGCAAGTGAATGTAAACGCTCAAGGACGCAATCTTGACAAAACGGTTGGAGTTTCTAATGCAGCTGTTGGAGTCGGAAAAATTTCCGTAGGCAATAGCCTCGGGCTAGTCGATACGACTTCAACTGGAAAAAAAATCGACCCAACCACATTGCATCTAAGCACTCTAAATGTTGAGGAACAAATAGTTCCCAACCCTGATCCAAATATCAAAGATAAAAACGCAAAGCTACGTAAATTGCTCCTACACATTAGCTTGCTGAGTGATGCTGATTATTACAAATACTATATTTGCAGCGTCCCAGACCCTGGTGACTGCAATCCAACAGCTCTAGCACCCAAGGGATTTATGCTCGATACCCATGTCATACAAAATGCACCCAAAGGTGAGATTCGGGTTGTTGTTTCTCCATGCGTCAATCCCCAACGCTCGCTCGATGCAAACAAAAATTGCGGCGCTGAAAAAGTCACTGTCTTTCAGCAAAGCAATTTCTAAGCATCTGAGGAGCAAGAGGAAGAATGAGCATAGGAACACAGTTTATATTAGCAAGTCTCAAAAAAATTCTATCTATTATAAAATAATGGATGATTACCGTGTATCTTAGGAGCTTAAATGCCACTATCAAAATCAATAAAAGCTCATTTAAAATATACAATCATCATAGCATCATTATTAGCAACCTCTATAATTCTATATCTCTCGATTTCACATGTTTTAGAAATCGGACAGCACAATGCACAGACAATTAACATAGCAGGTCGACAGCGACTATTGACTCAACGCGTCGACACCCTGCTACTTCTCTATTCTCAGTCTAAATCTCAGTCAGTCAATGCCGAAATCTTAGAAACTCTAAAGACCATTACGGAGCACCATCAAAAACTAAAAGATGAGGCTAAGCCATTTCCTTCTATAAAAGCGGTCTATGCTGGATCGAGCGAAAGCGTAGGTCTAGATCAACTTATGTCAGAATTTATTGGACGCTCACAAGATGCTGCACAAGGTGTCATAGATTCACAAAGAATTCAAAAGCTAGTCTCCCGAGAGATCTCCACATCCAAACTCCTGAATACACTTGACCAAGTTGTTCAGCTCTACCAAACCAACGCAGAAGATGAACTAAGATCGGCAGAAAAAAGTCTAATTATTCTTTTTGCTCTAATCACCATATTCCTAAGTGGGCTATTTATACTCTTTACAATTTCAGAAGATCGACGATCCAAATTTTTCAGCCTGTTTTCACCTGCAAAGGAAAATATTCTCAAATCTTTACTCGATGGGATTAGTGGATTTGGCATCTACATGATCGACAAAGATGGCATCATCATGACTTGGAACAAGGGGGCTCAACTTCTCAAGGGATATGATGCCGATGAAGTTGTGGGCTCACACTTTCGAATATTTGATAGTGTAGATGAAGGATTTAGTGAAAAATTGAGTGAACATCTCGCAGAAGCATATAAGTATGGATACTATGAATGTGATGCTATTCGAGTACGAAAAGACAAGCAAGCATTTCAAGCGCATGTGGTCATTTCTAAAGTATTAGGAAACGACGGTGAACATCTCGGTTACTCCATAATCACCAGAAACATTGAACTTGAAATCGCGATCAAGCGCGAAAACGAAAAACTTTTCCAAGATCTACATTCCTCTCTTGCTGCTGCAAAAATACTTTCAGAAAAAGAACAATCCGGTCGTGAATTCATTCAAAAGCTTGCTTCCAACTTACCAGGGATGGTTGGCTATTGGTCCAATGAACTCATTTGTATGTTTGCGAACAAAGGCTATCGCGAATGGTTTGGCAAATCGCAACACGAAACTGTTGGCATGCATATGAAGGACTTACTTGGTGATGATTTATTTTACAAAAACCTGCCTTATATACAGTCTGCTCTAAATGGAATAGTCCAAAATTTCGAAAGAGAGATCAAAAAGCCAGACGGAAAGACTGGCTACACGTGGGCGCAATATGTTCCAGATTTTTTGGATGGTAAAGTCAATGGATTCTTTGTGTTGGTATCGGACATTAGCAAACTTCGAGAAACTGAGTCCAACTGGACGGAGAGAATGGAAACTACCCTTGCAACAGCAGGAATTGGCGCATGGGGTAGAGATCTCACGACCGGAGAGATTTGGACAAGCTCGAAACTAGGCGATCTCTATGGCCTAGACAACTTAAAAGAAGCTCTCAGCCTAGAAAAATTTCTTGAGTTGGTGGTACCACAAGATCGCTCAAGAACCAAAGAAGCTTTGGCATCTATTGCAGGCAAAGAAAGCTTTTCCTTAGAGTGTCAAATTATACGTCAGAACGATCAGGCAAGAAGAGCCATTTTTTTGCGAGGTAAGACTTTCTTTGAATCGGGAGTACCAACCCGCACTTTCGGTATTGTGATTGATGTCACCGAACAAAAAAGAGCAGAGAAGCAACTCACTCAAGCGCTGGAATATCAGAGAGCCATATTAAACAGTGCTAATTTCTCCATTATTTCAACAGATGTGAATGGAATCATAAAAACCTTCAACAAAGGTTCCGAACAAATGTTGAAACACAAAGCTGATGATCTCATTGACAAGGAATCCATTCAAATATTTCATACCAAAGATGAGCTTATTTCGCGGGCAGCACAACTTTCCAATGAGATTGGCATAAAAATCGAACCAGGACTTGATTCCCTTATATCCAAAGCGACCCTTGGCGTTGCCGATGAATACGAATGGACATACGTAAAAAAAGATGGGAAGACTACACACGTTCGTCTGTCGATAACAGCATTAATTAACGAAAAAAGTGAAATATATGGCTTTCTAGCTGTTGCACAAGATACTGAAGAACTCCATCAAGCAATAGAAACCGCCAAGCTATACCACGATGCTCTGGATCGAAGCGCCATTGTTGCTTTCACCGATTCAAAAGGTGTAATTACTTTGGTCAATGATGAATTTTGTGAGATATCAGGATACTCACGCCATGAGCTTAT
>CAZWOL010000015.1:0-17126 GCA_964635325.1 uncultured Pseudobdellovibrionaceae bacterium | reverse complement strand
ATTGAAAATTGTGGAGAAGTACTACTCGGCATCGTAAATGACATTCTCGACCTTTCTAAGATCGAGTCTGGGAAAATGACACTCGAAGAAATAGAATACTCTCCTCGCACTTTGGTAGAACGAAATATCGACATAATTTCTCCACGCGCTCAAGCTAAAAAAATCAAACTTCTAAGCTTTATTGATCCGGCAATCCCACAAAAACTTCTTGGCGACCCACTCCGCATTGGGCAAATCATCATAAACCTCCTTAGTAACGCAGTAAAATTCACGGAAGATGGTTCGGTTTCATGCAGACTAACTTCTGAGAAAAAAACATCGTTTGCAATCCGCTTCGAAGTCATTGATTCGGGAATAGGAATGACCGAAGAAGAGGGCAAACTCCTCTTTCAATCGTTTACTCAGGTTGACTCCTCTATTTCCAGAAAATTCGGAGGAACGGGTCTTGGTTTGGCTATCTGCAAGAAGTTAGTCGACCAAATGGGTGGAGAGATCGGCTTTAGCAGTAAGAAAAATGAAGGAACGACATTTTGGTTCGTCCTACCTCAAAAAGTGAGCGAGGAAAGCATCGCTAGAAACCCAATACACAACGTACAAGTTCATGTAGTCACTAATGATGTAAATTTCTTGAAAGTTCTAGGTGACTATTGTAAAAGCTGGGGTTTTGAGGTTCGCGACGTTAAGTTTGATTTTCCATTGATCGTCGCTGCTATTGAGCAATCTGTCGAAGATTCTGTCTTCATCATGGATATAAGCACAGACACAAAGCACGTTGTCGATTCCATTCGTGAGTATGACTTCAAACAAAAATCACCTAGAATCATCTTTTGCTTAGACACAGAAATATCAAATCAATCCGTCGTATTTTCGCCAGAAAATTCAAACCAAAAAACTCTAAAGAAGCCTTTTCATCAGTCAGAAATCTTCAATGCAATCACAAACACCGGAGTGATCTCGCCCACAAATGTCAAAATCAACAATCACCCCAAAAACAATAGATCTATAAATATTTTGGTTGTTGAAGACAATCTTATCAACCAACAGCTTATTTCCAAGTTTTTAAAACGACTAAACCATCGATCCAAAATCGTTTCGAATGGTATTGAAGCTATTGCTGAAGTTAAAGACAAAAGATTCGATATCATCTTTATGGATTGTCAAATGCCCCTGATGGATGGCTACACAGCGACTCGTGAAATTCGCCAAATAGAAAAAACATCTGGAGAACGAAATATCATTATCGCTCTCACAGCAAACGCAACTTCAGATGACCAAAAGGCTTGCTTCGATTGCGGAATGGATGACATTGTTGTAAAACCGGTGCGCAGTCAAAGTCTTATCGAGGTCATCGACAAATGGGTGCCGAGCAGCACCTAAGCGCTCCGCTATTTATCTACTCCAACAATTCAACCTACGTGTTTCTTAACCCAAGCTACATAGCTATCGATCCAATTTTGAAGGAATGCTTTGGTTTCTGACAAGCCCAAATCGCCCTTCGCGTCGAAGAATCCGTCCTTAGCATG
This sequence comes from uncultured Pseudobdellovibrionaceae bacterium, assembly GCA_964635325.1. Lineage (GTDB taxonomy): Bacteria > Bdellovibrionota_B > Oligoflexia > Oligoflexales > Bog-1112 > BOG-1112. The sequence continues at coordinate 15,603 of CAZWOL010000015.1, read as the reverse complement.
TAGGTAAGCTTCAGGCTGGCAAAGCGTATGCACATTGAGATAACTCAGAACCGCACGCAAGTTTTGTTGCGCAGGAGCAGTTCCGATTGCTCCGACAGAGATACCGACGATACCTGCTGGCTTATCAGACCATGTGTTGTCTCCCCACGGACGTGAAGCACAATCCAAAGCATTTTTAAGCACACCCGGCATACCACGATTGTATTCTGGAGTAGCAAAGATCAAAGCATCGCAAGCTTTGATCGCTCCCTTAAAATTAACAACTTCTGTCGAAAGTTTTGTATCATGATCCTGATTGTAGAGCGGGAGATTTCCAATCTCGAGAAATTGAAATTTGAATTCTGCAGGAGCAAGCTTGATCATCGCTTTTGCAAGCTTACGATTTATAGAATCTTGACGAAGACTACCAACGATGACACCGATCTTATATGATTTCATATTGTTTCCATCCTATGTTTAGCGGGCATCCATACTGAAAGGACCCGCACCCATATAGCTTATGAAAAATGCTCCCCCTAGCATAGAAAGATTTTTCATAAACATCACTTGATGCATCTGCATCATATTTGGATCTGGAATTGACCAAAAAGCATGCATCATAACTGTGACGGGAACCAAGAAAAGTATAATCATCCATGCACCCATACGTGCGCGATAGCCGATTGCAATACTAAGACCACCTAACAAAGCGAGAACACCAGAAAGTGGTACAGCAAGATGAGCAAGTGGCACACCTTGGCTTGCAGCATAAGCTATGGATGACTGTGAAAAATGAGAGATGCCAGAGGAAATAAAAATTACGGAATAGAACAAACGACCTAAGAGGGCTAGTAGCTTCATAGTAGAAGTCTCCTGAGAATTACGTTTGTGTATATTCTACAGGAGAAGTTACGTGATCTTACAAAACTACGAAGTAAGCGCCCCCTCGGCGGAGAAGAAAGACTAGTGGTGTGAATTCAGAGCTTCGTAGAGCAGGGGATCACCGAGGCTGAGAAGCGGCACGCATCGACCACGTTGGATGAATGCAAAGATGAACGCTCCAACGAATCCAACACTTAGGCCCATCTCAATCCATGGGAAAGTCCATTGTGTAAACTCGGTTTGTTCTGGAATCACAACCAGCATCATATTGATCAGCTGTGCGAACAAGACCAAACAGCAGACTGGAATCGCAACGAAGCTTGTCCATTTGGAAGCCTTAGGCACCATCAAGATAAAAGGAACCAGAAAGCTGAGAAATGGAGCAAGAATTACGTAGCAAACCCAAGGTTTCTGTAAGCGCGTGATGAAGAATGAGGTTTCCTCAGGAATGTTTGTGTACCAGTAGGTCAGTACGTGCGCATAGGTTAGATATGCGTAAAACGCTGTGAAGCCGAAGAGTAACTTGCCGACATCATGAAACTGCTGACGACCAATATACTGTCCGACAGGTTGTGTTTTAAGCGCAAAGAGAATGAGAAGTATGGTTGCCATCAGAGTTTGCATCATGATCGCAAACTGCCAACCTGCCCACAATGTCGACACCCAGTGTGGCGTCAGTGACATAAAGAGGTCGAACGATAAAATCGAGTACAGAATTGCGTAAAGCACCAACGCAACCGGAGAGCTATTGCGCAATTTGGTACGATTGCTAGCACCGATACGTGCAGCATCTTCGAGTCGACCATCTGCGATTGCTTTGTCTGCACCCATTGTCAGGCCAATGTGTTTGCGAGACAAAAAGAGTATACCCAATAATGCAAGGACATCACGAACCAGCATAAAGTTGGTTTGCAACCAAAAGTTTTTACCAAAGTAGTGCTCTACCATAGATGGATCTGCGATCCATTTGTAAACGTGTCCAGCATCTAGAACATTAAATTTTACGCATGCCAAAAACACAAAGAAGAGCCCAGTAACAATCGGCAAAAACGCAGCAAGAGACTCATGAATGCGTTTGATGGGACGCCCCCAAGCCGCATCGATGACGTCTTGCATATTTCCGAAGGCAACTCCACCGAGTGCTATGGAGAAGAAGAACATTGCATTAAAGAGCAAGCTACCCCACGTGCGTGTGCGCTCACCCAAAACCATACCAGCTGCGAAGGTTGCAAGACCGATGACAATAAGGAAGATCAATCCCCCTCGTACCATCGTATTGTCTTTGAAAAAGAGATGCTGACGTTGCTGATAAAGATCTTTTAGTTTCATTTTGTTTCACCCTCTTTCGGCTGAGCTGTGCCAGTGTCCTTAGCGGGTTCTGCACTCGCAGCAGGCGCAGGTGGTGGAGCATTTTGGAATTCTCTGAGTGCAAGAATAATTTCCCAACGTTCATGTGGGGAAATGGCATGTCCGTATGAAGGCATCATTGCACCACCATGGGTGATGATGTCAAAAATCTCTCCATCGGTTTTTTGTTTGTAAATGTCAAACGCCAGGTCTGGTGGTCGTGGAAACTTATGCGTAATCGACCCATCACCTTTAGCAGCGGCTCCGTGACACGGTGTGCAAAAGATCCCAAAGAGCCTGTGGCCTTCTTTAAGATGCTTGTCCTCACCAGGCTGTCCTTTGAATGGGTTTTGAAAGACTTTTGCAGCCTCAGCTCGTGTCTCTGGATAGAGAATAGCTGTGCGTGAAATCGATCCTTCGGGAGGATTTAGATAGTTCCCTTGCGTTTTGAATGCAGGAGAATCTGCCATATCCGGAAAGTACTGCCACTTTGTATCATTGGGATTTTCGGTACACGCTGCAAGGCTGCCTAGAATGCCCCCTGCTACGATGATGCTTTTGATTCCCATCAAGTTCCTCGACTTATAAATTCAGCACACATCCACTGACAGTTTGATAGTTCTCGACTGCCCCCTCGACATTGCTCGAGGTGACGGACCTTCGTGATCCCTAGGTGGATTCGTAGACTTCCTCGGCGCCCCATTTCAATAAATTTCGTGCTTGCTCACTGTCTACTTTTACACCTGGTACATAAATCGCAAAGCGATCATCTGTCGTACGTTTGTCACGAACTTTCGCATTTGGATTGGGCAAACGAGACATCACAAGTATTCCCAAAATCGTTGCGATGGCTCCAAACAGAACCATCAACTCAAATACGAAGATCATATACGCGGGTGTCGACGGAATCCCTGCTGTTTTGCCACCCACCACGATCGGCCAATCCCAGTCCATAAGCAGAGGCATACCTATACCAGTTGCCATACCTGTAACAGCACCGGTAAGTGTAAACCAACGCACTTCACTGGCTCCGAAATTTTTCTCAGCTTGATCGAGCAACTCATGATAGGACGTCGGTGCATAGACGACATGGTTTTTAAAATCTGCATTTCCGCTAATTTTATCGACGACCTCAGTAACTTGGTCAAGATATTGGAAGACAGCTAGAATTCCATCCGAAGTTTTTTGATGACTAGACATGCCCTTCTCCTTCTTTGAGTGCGCTTAGCTTCTTAGGACTTAAAGGCTTAGGCATAATCAATTTCAACTCCGATATCGAAACCAACGGGAAGAATCGACAGAAGATAAAGAGCCAGGTGAAGAACCAACCGAAACTTCCGATGGTTACCATGATTTCCCAGATTGTAGGCTGATAGTGTGCCCATGAGCCAGGAACAAAATCTTCGACAAGACCTGAGACGATAATGTTATAGCGCTCGAACCACATCCCAACGTTAACAAGAACCGCAATCAACATAGAAACAGGAATGTTGTTGCGTACACGTTTGGACCAATACGCAAGTGGGAAGAAGCAGTTACAGAAGACCATGGTCCAAAAGTAGAAGGCATAAGGCCCAACCGCACGTTTTTTGAAAATTGCCCATTCATAAGGGTTGCCACTGATCCAAGCAACAAAGAACTCAACACCGTACGCATAAAAGACGATGGTTGAGGTGAGTAGGGTCAATTTTAAGAGCGCTTCTAAGTGCTCCTTGCGAATGAACTCTTCAAGCTGAAACATTTTGCGAAGTGGAACAATCAGAGTGTACACCATTGCACAACCCGACAAGATCGCACCCGCAACAAAGTAGGGTGGAAAAATAGTCGTATGCCAACCTGGTTGCATCGACATTGCAAAGTCCCACGAAACGATGGAGTGTACCGAGAGAACAAGTGGGGTTGCAAGAGCCGCAAGGAATGCATAACCGGTTTCATAGTGATGCCACTGACGGGTTGTTCCAGTCCAACCAAAGGACATGAGTCCGTAAACAAGACGACGGAAACCCTTAACGCGATCACGAATCGAAGCCAAATCAGGAACCAAACCGATGTACCAGAACAGTAAAGATACAGTTAGGTACGTAGAGATAGCAAAAACGTCCCAAATCAAAGGAGAACGAAAGTTCACCCAAATGCTATTGGTGTTTGGTAGAGGTAGCATCCAGTAGAAACCAACCCAGAAACGTCCCATATGAATCATGGGAAACAAACCTGCCGTAATAACAGCAAAGATCGTCATCGCCTCAGCGCTTCGGTTGATACTGTTGCGCCACTTTGCTCTAAAGAGAAAAAGAATAGCAGAGATCAGTGTACCTGCGTGACCAATACCAACCCAAAAGACGAAGTTGGTAATGTCGACAGCCCAATAGACTGGACTGTTCAGACCCCAGATACCGACCCCTTCATTGATCAGCTTGTTCCAAGAAAAAATCCCGATGCCAGTGCAGATCACTGCAAGAGCCAAAGCTACGTAATAGGAACGAGCGGGCTTCTCGATTCCAATCAGGATCCCATCATTGACCTCGGAAACCGACCGGTTCCACACGACTTCATCACTCATCGCTCGCCCCACTTCGTATGAAAATCGAACTCACTTTAGTTCCTTAGCACTGCCAATACGTTTACGATGCCAACTGACTGACCTAACTTTGGTGATGAGCACCATGCTCGTCATGTTTTGCAGGGGCTTCCAAAGAGACCTCTGCAAGATAACTCACGTTGGGTAGAGTTTTGAGACCAAAATGGTCATGTTCAGGATCTCCACCAAGCATGAGATAGGCTCGACCCTCTTGGCGCAGTCGATAAACCTGACTTGCTGCATCTTTGAGGTTACCAGACACGATCGCATTGCTCGGACATGTTTGTGCACAGGCTGTGACAAACTCTCCGTCTTGAACGGTTCGTGACTGTTCTTTTGCACGATGCTTCGTATCACGAATACGTTGTACGCACATTGAGCATTTTTCCATGACCCCACGAGTACGCACGGTCACATCTGGGTTGACAGGACGTGGGTTGCGATCTTGCAGACGCTCACCCATCTCACCCCATTTGTGTGTCCACCAATTGAAGCGACGTACTTTGTACGGACAGGCGTTTGCGCAGTAGCGAGTACCAACACAACGGTTGTACGTCATTGCGTTTAAGCCTTCAGGGTCGTGTGTCGTTGCAAAAACTGGGCAAACACCTTCGCAGGGAGCCGAATTGCAATGCTGGCACATGACGGGCTGTATGCTAACTTTGGGATTATTGAGATCCCCAGCAAAATAACGATCGAGACGAATCCAGTGCATCATACGATGTATGAGCACTTGCTCACGACCTGCTTGCGGAACGTTGTTTTCAACCGCACAAGCAGCCATACAGGCACCGCAACCGTTGCAACGATCGAGGTCTATGGACATACCCCAACGGTGTTCTTTTTCTTCGAGCTTTGGAAGCAAGTCGGGCACATCATCCAAACTTTTTTGCAGACGTTTCTTTTTGAGTGCATCTTCGTAGGAAATCGTTTTGATAATGTCCGTACGACCTGCTAGATCCAGAGCCTTTTGCATTGCCGCTAAACGATAGAAACGTTTGGTATCTGCAATTTCAACTTTGATACCTGCGGTGACAGGTTGTCCGGAGAGTGGATCTTTGGCCATCGCAAACAGTTTGAGCGGATCCACACCGTTTTGGTAACTGATGGTGCTGCGCTTATCTTCGCTACCATTCCCACGAGGGATAACAAGTGCCTGTGGATGCACACCAGGCAATGGATATGCTGCGACTTCGATGCTGCCACCTGGTCCTGTGATTTTCAGAACACTGTTGCGTTGCAGACCCATCGACTTCATCGTGTTTGGGTTCATTGCAACCCAGGTGTCCCAAGCAATCGAAGTGAGTGTGTCACCGATTTCTTGTAGCACAGGTAGATGAGCCCCTTTGCCATCCATCAGACGATGATCAAGCGTAGAAGAAAGTACAAACCCACTTTCTGCAGCTTTGAGCGTTTCAAAGTGTGCAGCAACAGCTTTCATGAAGACTGGTGCTCTGGTTTCTAATTTTCCGATAAATCCACGTCGGATCACTGCCTTGAAGAAGGTTTCGTAAGTGACCGATGGAGCCATGACTTTGTAGACAGCTTCCCACTGTTTTTTCAGATAGGAGCGATAATCTTTGTACGGAAGATTCTTTTCTGCATGCGCGAGTATCCACAGCAGATTATCTTCGGCTTGCAGCGTTCCCTTGATTGCTCGTACAACCGGTTGGCGCATAGACCAGAAACCAGCAATCGAGCACTCATCACCCCAGCTTTCAAGAGCATGGTTGGATGGTACAAGAAAGTGTGCATAGCGGTCGGTACTTGTTGGGAAATACTGCATCGAGACGACGGTCGGAATTTTACTGAGAACTTCTCCGACTTTCCAGCTTTCTGGCACCGTAAATGCAGGATCTGCATCGATAATAAAGAGCACATCGAGCTCAGGGGCTTCTTTGACAAAGCGTTCGATATCACCATTACGAGTTGGTGCCTTCGCCCATCCCTCATGGAAAAATATCGTTGAACCATAGGCACCCGTCAGAATGTTACCCATGATCGTTGCAAGTTGCAGGAGCGTTCCATTCTCATCGAAACTTGCTCCGCTACCACTGATGATGATCGCAGGTTTGTCGAGAAGCTCTTTTGCAAGTGCATCAAAAACCTCACGACCTAGAGATAGGTCCGCATAGGTTTTGGTGATCAAGTTTTCTTTAGCTTTGAGAACGTTTGCGATCTCCGCACGTTCTTGCGCACTTCCCTTAGACGTTGTGTTGTCATAAAGAGCTTTGACGAGCAGTAGAGCGACTGCTGTTTCGGTACCTGGTGCAATCACATGACGAGTGTCTGCTGTTTTACCAGTCAGAGTAAGATGGCTTTCGAATGCGACGAATTTGCTGCGTCGTCCTGAACGCACCGAGCGTCCTTCTGAAAAGCCTTTGGCATAAAAAATAGGAGAAACACCGGTCAATTGAAAGTCGGTTCCGATACCGACGATCATCTGCGCTTTGCTGAATTCGATGCGAGGAATATCACTCAAACCGAATGCGAGTCGATGTGCCTCTGCCATATTTGCAAAGAGAGAATTGCTTTCCCATGTGTAGAGCTGTTGGGGCTTTGAACCAACACGTGTAAGAAACTCTTCGAAAAACTTGAAACGGTGACCAGTCGAACCTCGAGTGAAAATACCGACCTTCTTTGCAGATTTCACTTTGCCAGCAATCGCAGGCATCATGTCTTCCCAGGTCATATTTTGCCAAGCACCACCTGCAGTTCGAGCCTGAGGGGTCTCTAAGCGTTCAGGGTGGTAAAGACCTTGGAGTTCGGCTTGTCCAAACGCACAGAGCCCACCCTGGTTGACGGGATGTTCGCTATTGCCATCGACTTTGACAGGTCGACCTTCACGCGTTTTGACCATGGTTCCGCAACCAGATGGACATCCTCCGCAGGTAGTTGCGTAATGTACAGCAACCCCAGGAAGCTCATCGATTGGTTGGTGCACATAGGGAATAGCTTTTTCGACGGGTCGGCGCACGCAAGATGCGGCTCCAGCAGCAACTGCCGTCAAGCTAAAGAGCCGCATGAAGTCCCGACGGTGCACGGGGAAAGCACCTTCGGCCTTTGCCTCCGCTGCCCCTGGGCCGTACTCCACAGGTTCTTCGTCGCCAAGCTCTGGAATCAGCTCCTCAGCAGACATATAAAGAGAGGGGGCCCCCACAGTAGAGGCCATACCAGTTTCGAGTGTTTCGGATCCCTGAGTCATATTCCAACCATCTCATTTATAATACAAAAACGATCGACCTCTAAAAGTGACATGTATTGCAAGTCACCGGTGCGTTGGTGACAGCGGGTCTTCCATCCTGTGCTGGAATTTTCACCTTGCTATGGCACTGTACGCACCAGCTCATTTGGAGTGGGGCATATTGCTCAGCTGTACCCATACCCTGAACCTGACCGTGACAGCTTTGGCACTGGAGCATTGGGTTGCCTTCTATGTCTTTTGCAAGAACGTGGACTTTGTGACTAAAGCGAACAAAGTCAGGTAAGTCATGAACCTTAGTCCACTGTATGGGTTCGTTTTTATCAAAATGTTCTTTAATCTTTTTGATAGGCTCAGCTTCGGTATTGACAACTTTGTGGCAGCCCATACAAGTATTCACGGGTGGAATACCTGCTGCTGCAGAACGACGTGCACTGGAATGGCAATATTCGCATTGCATTTTTAGATCCGTCGCATGCAAGCGATGACTAAACGAAGCTATAGGTTGGTCAGGATGGTATCCTTTAGTAAACAAAGTCTGCGTGGAATTGTCGACGGAGTCTCCAGGTGTATACATCCATCGGTCGAAATGCACTGTGGAGAGCATTCGCGCTAGCCAAATGGAACCACCAATACAAGCGACAAGTGCAACGAAGGCAACTAAGATACGAGCTGGACGCAAATGCAGGCCTCCTCACAAAGAAATCTCGGACGGAACCTTCAGAGAGTAAGTCTTTTTCTCCAGACGCTCTCTTATACAAAGAACGAGGCGGATTATTTTATCAATTATCACAAACGAATGCGTGGGCCAATCCTTTTAGAATGGGCAACAAATTTTACACACTATCGTAGGTCAAAATGGACAAAATTTTTAACATCCAATCGCTCTTCAAACCTTCTGGTGATCAACCACAAGCAATAGAAAATATCGTTGCAGCTTTCCGTCGTGGTGACAAGCACCATGTTTTGCTCGGTGTCACCGGTTCTGGAAAAACATTCACGATGGCTCATGTCATTGCCGAACTCAATCGGTCCACTTTAATCATAGCACCGAATAAAACTTTAGCAGCTCAACTCTACATCGAGCTTAAAAATTTATTTCCCAACAACGCTGTTGGTTTTTTCATCAGCTTCTATGATTACTACCAACCTGAGGCCTATGTGCCTTCAACAGACACCTATATAGCCAAAGACAGTGCAATTAATGACGATATCGACAAAATGCGTCATGATGCAACTCAACTTTTGTATGAAGAGAAGGCGGTGATCATCGTCGCAAGTGTGAGTTGCATTTATGGGCTCGGCGCACCCGATGCATACTCACAGCATGTGGTTCGTTTAGAAAGTGGGCAAGAGCTAACACGAGATACTTTGCTGCGTTCGTTGATTGCAATCCAATATGAGCGAAACGACAGCAACTTAGTACGTGGGCACTTTCGTGTTCGAGGAGACGTTGTCGACATATTAGCATCGAACCAAAGTGAACTTGCCCTAAGAGTTTTGTTCGATGGTTCCAAAATTGAAAAACTCAGCATGATTGACTCCTTGACAGGAGCACCTAAGAACGAAATCACAAGTATTGCAATTTATCCCAACAGCCACTATATCGCAGACCAGAAGGATATGAAGGATGTGATCCATCAGATTCTCACAGACCTAGGAACGCGTCTTCGTGATTTAAAAGAAAAAAATAAATTGGTCGAACACCAACGTCTCGAACAACGCACTATGCATGACGTGGAGACGCTGGAACAACTCGGCTTCTGTCCCGGCATCGAAAACTATTCGCGCTATCTCAGTGGAAAAAAAGAGGGAGAGGCCCCTCCCTGTCTATTGGACTACTTTCCTCCTGATTTTTTGACGATCATTGATGAAAGTCACATCACACTTCCGCAGGTGCGAGGTATGTATAGAGGTGATCGGGCTCGTAAGATGACTCTCGTCGATTATGGATTCCGACTACCCTCTGCTTTAGATAATCGCCCCCTAAATTTTGAGGAATTCCAATCACGCTGCCATCAGGTGCTACATGTATCAGCAACGCCTGGAGCTTTGGAGCTAGCACTTTCCGAAGGTAAAAAATCGGAGCAGATCATTCGACCCACGGGACTTCTAGATCCTGAGATCATTGTGAAGCCTGCAAAATACCAAGTCGATGACTTACTGATTGAGATGAAGCGTGCCATAGACCTCAAGGGTCGCGTTTTGATCACCACTCTGACAAAAAAAATGGCTGAAGACCTCTGTGAATATTATACAGAAGCTGGATTCAAAGTACGCTACCTGCATTCAGACATCGATGCACTGGAGCGCACGCAGTTGCTACGTTCCTTGCGCTTGGGGGACTTCGATGTATTGATCGGGATCAACCTCTTGCGTGAAGGACTTGACCTACCTGAAGTCATTCTTGTTGCTGTTATGGACACGGACAAGGAAGGTTTTTTACGCTCACACACCTCACTCATACAGATTGTTGGACGTGCTGCTCGCAATCATCATGCACGTGTTATATTCTATGCAGACAAGGTCACAGACTCCATGCAATCAGCGATACAGGAGACCTCTCGTCGTCGTCAGATCCAAATTGCTTATAACGAAAAGCACAATATCTCTCCAAGCACAGTCGTCAAAGAGATTCCAAAAGACTTGCGTGCGATGTATGGTCTTGCAGAAACCGAAGTCGTTGAAGCAAGTTCGGAACATGTACTCGAGGCCTTACGTGCAGAGTATGGATCCGAGGCAGCTGTAGAAAAAGCCATTCGCAAAAAAACAAAGGTGATGAAAGCACATGCAACACGAATGGAATTTGAAAAGGCGACTGAGATTCGAGAAGAAATAAAACAACTCAAAGCACTTATGCTGGTATTTGGAAAAGAACAAGACACGTGACATCGATTCAAGAAAAACTAAAACGTGTGCCGACAAGCCCCGGTGTCTATTTGATGAAAAATAGTCGGGGACAGATTCTTTACGTCGGCAAAGCCAAAAGCCTACGCTCACGACTCAGTTCGTATTTTATGCGCGCTGAGATTGAAGATGCTAAGACACGCGTGCTCGTACGCGAAATTGCTGACTTTGAAATTATCCTTGTCAGCAACGAAGTCGAAGCCCTACTCCTTGAACGAACTCTGATTAAGGAGCATAAACCGGACTTTAATATTATTCTTCGCGATGACAAGGAATACCCCTACCTTAAGATCGACATGCAAAATCTATGGCCACGCATCAAGAAGGTTCGCACACGCAAAGATGATGGATCCGTTTACTTAGGACCCTACAGCCATGTATCTCAGCTTTATAGCATCTTGGAGCTAACCTATCGCATTTTTCCACTCATCCGTTGCAACGAGTACACGTTCAAAACAGTGAAGAGGCCATGCAACTATTATGGAATGAAAAAGTGTCTTGGCCCGTGCACCTTGCCTGTCGACAACACTCAATACAAAGACATGATGCGGAATGCCATTGCTTTCCTACAGGGCAAAGACAAGAGCGTGCTCAAAAAGCTCCAGGAGCAGATGAAAAATGCAGCTGAAGAAGAGCGTTACGAAGCTGCAGCAGGCTACCGGGATCAAATTCTTGCTTTAAAGGTGATTACTCAAACACAAAACGTAGTGATCAAGAGCCTACGAGACTGCGATGCTATTGCTTTCTATCAGGATCAAGATCACATTGCTTTTCACGTCTTGAATGTACGAGACGGAAAAATCAATGGACGCGAAAGTTTTTTGGCACCGATGCGGTTATCGGATGCGAGCGAAGCTTTGAGTGCCTTTCTACTTCAATTTTATGAATACAACTATGTTCCCCCCGAGATCTATATTCCTCTCGAGATGACAAAAGATGCTTTGGAAGAACTACTAAGCAAGGCCTCTGAACGCAACATTCGTATACTCTGTCCACAACGAGGACAAAAGAAAAGTCTGGTGGATCTTTCCGCTAACAATGCACGCTATCATTTGGAAGAGACTCTCACTAAGCAGACTTTAGATAAAAGCAAACTGGCAGTTGTACAGAAAAAGCTACAATTGTCAAAGCTCCCAATACGCATGGACTGCTTTGATATCTCGAATATACAGGGTACTGCTATTGTCGCTTCGCATGTGTGTTTTATCGATGGAAAGCCTGCTAAAAAGCATTACCGACTCTACAATATCGAAGATGCTCGTGAAAATCCTGACGACTACTGGGCACTACGACAGGTTATGCAAAGATACTTTAGAGGCTTGCGCAATGGTGTCGAAGATGTTCCAGACCTACTGCTTATTGATGGTGGAAAAGGACAGCTTTCGTCAGTTCTTTCCGTTGCAAAAGAATTTCCTGACCTAGCAATAACGATTCGTTCGATCGCCAAGAATCGAGTCAGTCACATTTCGGATGAACGCATTCTTAGAAGTGAGGAGCGTATCTTTGCCCCCGGTGAGGAAGATGGGCTGGTACTACCAGAAGGAAGCGTTGAATTCCAGCTACTGACTCAACTTCGTGACGAGGCCCATCGCTTTGCAATCACCCACCATCGTAAGCGACGCAAAAAAATTGGAGAACTCTCATTTCTTGATGATATCAAAGGCATAGGTCCTGTTGCAAAAAAGCGTCTTCTACAGCACTTGGGAAACATCGAAGCTTTGCAGGCCATGTCCGTTGAAGAACTTATGACTCTAGCTAAGGTTTCTAAAAAAATTGCAGAGCAAGTATTAGCCGCTCTTCACAACTTTAAACAAAGTGATCTCGAAGATGAGCGTTGATCCTCCCGGAATTTTTGGCATCGATCCACGGTCACCGTAGGCTAGGTCTGCAGGAACCACAAGTTTGATAACCCCACCTTCACCGATAAGTTGCAGACCCTCTTGCCAACCTTTAATCACAACATTGAGAGGAAACTTTGCTCTTTCGTTACGATCGACTGACGAATCAAAGACCTTAGCATCAATAAAAGTCCCATGATAGTGCACCTCAACTTCATCATTTGGACCAGGCTTGGGGCCAATACCTGGCTTTTCGATTTTATAAGCAAGACCACTCGATGTAAGTTTCGCACCGCTTTCGTTTTTCAGAAAGTTATCAAGATAGGCCTTGCCTTTGGCTTTTTCATCTTTAGCACTCTCATTAACACGGGATTCAATGAAGTTTTGTACGAGAAGTCGAGTTTGATCGAAATCAACTTCCGACTTGCGGTTGTTCATCCAATCACGAGCACCTTGCAACAGCAAAGCAGCCTCATCCTTGTCGAGACGCAGGTAATCGATTCGACGAGCATACATCTGACCAATGGTATACATAATCTTATCTTTTTCGCTTTTAATAGGTCGATCACCACTTGGGGTGCATGAACTTAGCGCCGCACAAATCACTGCAAGAATGTAATAGCATCTCATGATTTAGATCCTTCGTAAAAAGTGTTCTGCAAAGCAGATTATGACACAAAACTTTTTAGAACTTCAAGACACCACCGAGTTTCACGAAACCACTCGGCAGAGCTCAGATGGAGGCGTCCATCTTTTATGTGCAAACGACCATCACCTAAGGCTTCTGCAACAAGCCCCTGTGGTTGAAGGGTTTGAGTCGTTTTTTGTTGGATAAGATTCAAATCTATGCCCGCACTGTAGCGTAGCCCACATCCAACATATTCAATGAGCCAATCGTCTTTAGTGCGTGTCTCGAAGTCACAAAAGGGAAGCTCACGAAAGGACGCACACTCCGACGGAGGATTTTTCGTAAATGGACGTTCCTTACGTTGGTATCCATAACGTAGCCCGATATCCCCAACAGGAACATATCCACACGCACCAACACCCACTCCTATAAAGTAGGCATCCTGCCAATATTTTGCATTGTGTCGACTAATATGAGAGTTTCGAGTCCAATTCGAGCACTCATAGTGAGTCCAACCTTGCTCACTCAAGAACTGACGTGCCATTTGGTAGCATTCTTCCTGAAAATCATCGGCATCACGTCCCAATCGTCCACGATAGTGTGCTCGACCCATTGGGGTTCGATCTTCGTAAGTTAAACAGTAGAGACTTGCATGACTAAGAGGATAGCGTTGCAACTGATGCAGATCATGCTCCCAGTCTGCATGTTTCTGTCCAGGCCATGCGTAGATCAAATCGCAGCTGACATTAGAAAAAGTATCACATGCTAGCTCAATACTACGATGCAACTGCTCAGGACTATGCTGACGTGTAAGAGCTTGCAGGCCATGAGCTTGAAAGGATTGAATCCCCATTGAAAGACGGTTGATGCCAAAATCTTTCCAGATTTTAACTTTGTCGATACTTATGTTCTCTGGATTGCATTCGATGGTGGCTTCTTCGCAACGGATACCGAAGCGTTCGAGCGTTTGAAAGAGTGGTTCGAGCTCATCTCCAAGCAGACCAGGAGTACCCCCACCTAGGAAGAGCGTATCAATACTATAGCCTTGGATGCAGACAAATTCACGCAACCAAATGTCTAAGTGTTGGCTGAGAACCTGCATGTAATTGCGAATAAGCGTTCGGTCCCAATTTGCGGTCTTGGCAAAATCGCAGTAATGGCACTGAAAACTACAAAACGGAATATGGATGTAAAGCCCTAAGGGCGCTCGTGTATTCGTCATACGCCGAACCATACCTGGGTTAATGGATTAAGCAACTGCAAAGGGAGTTTTTGGTCTTTTCCAAATAAGTAAAGTTTTCAGTCAAAATTCCGATGACTTAAAGATCGCTCCTGAGGAGCCAACTCACTCAACCCAAGGAGTTCACATGTTCGCCATAAAACCTAGCGCCTTCCTATTACTCAGTGCAATAGCCGTAGGCTGTGGTGGAAGCCAACAGCAGGTCGTGAAAATGTTTTCCTATACGATCAAAGACAACATCATCAGCTTCAACCTTGAATTCAACCAAACCGTACAAATGAACACCGAGATGAACATCCCCATTCTGAACTACGGTAGCTTTACACTCACTCCTGCGACCAAAGACAGGGGTTTTGGTATCGGTGGATCGATTAACATGGGCTACGTAAATGACGGACGCATAGTCACTTTAAATCGCACGCGCAATTTGCCAAACGCGCAACCTATGCCATCTTACATTACTCACGATCTTGCACAAATTCGCATCGCCAGCGCTCCACTTTTGACGAATGACATCTACTTAGGTTTGGATACTCAGCATCTTTTTATTGGTACAGCGTTAGAGTTGGGATATATCGATGAGAAATTTCCTGCTGCGCTGACATTATCATTCAACATCGTCGACAAACAAAATAGACCTGTCGGTGTTGTCAGTATTTTTGGTCCTAATGTGCAGAATGGCAAACTCATAGCTCCTGGAGGTATCTTCTTTGCAACCAATGTCACTGACCTTATCAGTTACTATGGCTCACAACCAAAGACGATTATTCCAGAACCAATTTACGACAAACGTTCGTTTGAGACTCTTGTCGAAGTTAACGACTCTTACCATGACGAGTACATGAGCAACCCAAGGAAGATCGAAAAATTCTTCCGCAAAGTTGACAAAGCAGGCCGCAAAGCAGGCATGATCAACGAAGCACATTAAGATCCTCATCCCACTAGAAAATATCAAAAGCTACTCTCAACTTTCTAGTGGGGTGAACCACACAGCCGCTCTTA
>CAZWOL010000014.1:33703-50530 GCA_964635325.1 uncultured Pseudobdellovibrionaceae bacterium | reverse complement strand
AAGACTTTTAAAAAAAGTCAGCCGTCAAATAGAGAACTTTCCACTCTCAAGTTCTTTATATTTTACTTAGAAAAAATATTGTTTTATGTATATCGATAGCTTATATTTTCTATGGCTCAATTTTTTCAACTCAAATAAAAAAAATGTATAGTCGAGCACATCTTGATCCTGGCCCCATTGTAACTGATAATCGAAGTATTTTATTTGGCACCCCGGAAAAGAAGCAAGGTGAGCTACCATTGTGGGAAGGTTTGGCTTATGTAGAAGCTTTCATTGCTAAGCATTCAAATTTGCCAATTGTAAATTTCACAGATCACGCTATTTTTGCGGCAGCAGCAAAAAATCTTCTTATGCCTGATCCTTATCCTATATGGTGGGGGTGGCTTGATTTTCCAAATATTATGCATTTTTCATGGCAATCGCGACTCGATTTTATTCGAAAATTTCGTCCGTTGATCGTTGCCCATGTGGCATTCGAAGAAACTTATGGTCCTTTTTTGCAGAATAACAATTATATTATTGCGAAAAAATTTGGAGAAATTGTCGTCTTAGTGGATGCACATTTATCTCTTTATTGAGGTCTAGATTGTTAATTTCATAAGGCGCTGCGAGCGAGGCGCGCGGAGTTGGCAAATGGCCCATGAGCACACTGAACGAAGGTGAGATAAATAATCTAGACCTCAATAAAATGGCTATTCCAACTATTGTAGGGTACCAGCCTGCGATAGGAGTCGGCTAATCATTACAAAATTGTGGTTCAAAATAGTCAGTATAAACAAGAACAGCCATGGAACTGTAAGAAAGAGCTTCGAGTTTTTGAAGGATTCGGGAGAAAGTACAAAAAGCACACTAAAAAAAGCAGGAATAGCAAGCATTACATCAAAGGAATTGGGATGCCAATCGACAGCTTGTGCGATGAATGCAGCATTCGTCAAATAGTTTCCTATCAAAAGAAAGAATCCTAAAAATATACGAGTCGGTGCTTTCATCGAAATTGCAATGATAGTAAGAAACATAATTAGCCAGCATGCTGGCCAAAAGAGAGTTTCCACACGAATGCCAGCTCGATGATGGGGGGCAAATATAGAGTCGAAAACATTCCCAAAGTCAGCAACTCCGTCCAGTCCAGATCGATGCTCCCAACTTGAACCGAAAAATTGATAGCCACCCCAAGTTCCAATTTTATGCTGCAAAATGAATGCGAACAGACCACTTACTATTAAGACTGCTGCCGTTTGAATGAGTAATATTCTTCGTTCCAGATCGATGCTAATCGGAATTGCCAAAACGATGCTGAAGATGACAGCAACAAAACTAAGCTGCAGCCCAAACAATGATGCAGTAAGAAAAATAACCCATTTAGGGCCTATAGATTCCCTATAAATAAGGCTAACTAAAGCAATACACCAAAAGGACAGAAGCGGAGCTGGTTGTGCTGGAGGAGTGTAATCCCAAAGTATCGGATGGCTGATTATCATTAACAATATACCAAGCATAAGCAACCAGCCCGCAAGAGTTTTAGTCAACCAACCTCCCAAGAGTCTTATAGAGATCAAGGGATACAAGAAACTATAGGCTATCGCATACAAGACAGGCATAAATCGATCAATCTCTGATGGATTCATTCGAGCTAGGTTGTGAAGAAGCTTCACTGGTATGTAGTGCATTAGATTGTAAAGAGTGGAATATCCATGGTAAGCCAAATTTTTGTCGATACCACCTTGCTCTTGTTCGAATATAAGAAGAAGATGCTTTGCAATTGGGTAGCGAATCCATACATCAAAGGTATATGCAAAATCGGATAAAGACTTACTCTCTTTATGTATAAATGCACCATAACCTTTCGCATAAATCATACTCAGAATTGTAAGTCCACCACTTACCAAGAAGCAATATCCCATGCTAGTTTCTAATTCCGGTGCCTTGATATTCATGAACATTGTGTAAGCAAAGAATGTTAGAAAATAGATGATAAGCAAGCAGCCGTAAGGTTCCAACATCCCAAGTGGGGTAGCAATTCCAGAAGAAGGTACATTTGAACAAATTCCTGAAATTGCAAGAATCAATAGAAAAAATTTACTTAAGAAATAGATTCTTTCAGATTTAGCTAGAGTCAGGGGCGTGTGCAGCAGTAACTTTCGAATTGGTAGTAAGCTAAGAAAACATGTCATACCGAGGAGAAATAATTGCATTCCTATGCCATTCCAATATTTTATTAGTGAAATAGTAAAGGTAAGAAGTAGCAACAGGAGGGGAGCGATAGGTAGAAAATGTTTTTCAAAGTTATTTATTCTAAATTTCATAACAAAAACCCTCTTAATTATCTAAAAAATATTGGAATTTATAGCATGAAGAAAAACTTAGATTTGTAAGAGATCAAAAGCTCCTGAGTTACCCTGACTTGTGTTTAAGTGAATAGAGGTGTTTTCGAATAAAAATTAATACATAACGAATAGACGCTGATTCTTTTTACAGTCAATTAAGTCTCCATAAATCTTTGTTTAATTACATCATATACTCGCTTTGCTCCCTGAGCATCAACTAAGCTCATCCCGCGTTTGCGAAGCTCCAAACGCTTACTATAGTCTCGGCTGAGTTGAAATAGATTTTCAATTAGAGAATTGTTCGTTATTTCATCAGGAGATACTGTACCTTTGGCATCTCCAACAAAGATGCAAGATTTTTCTTTAATCATGCAATTGGCGATTAGAACTTGTGTCTGGTGATTGATTTGAAGAGCGATGGGGACACCTAGACACATCAGCTCTAAAACTGTTCCGCCAGCAGCACTCAATGCAAAGTCTGCTTTTGCCATCTCTAATGCCATATTTCGAACATTTTTCAGCACATTGACTTTAGTACCTTGAGTGTCTTGTAACGCATTTGCTAAGCTACGAATTTGGTCCAAGCGTTCGTTCATTGCGCCAACAATTATAGTAATTTCTAATTCTTTTAACCAACTTGAAATAGGACTTAGTGGTGATACTTTTAGAAATTCATTTAGACATCTTTCACTATCTTGTTGTGAATCAGCGCTCCCAAATGTAACCAGGAGCCTATTAGCTTTGAGTGGAACATCTTGCAATTTGAGTCGCCATTCCTGAAAAAAATCATTGATAAAAGCATATTTGGGGCCGAGAAGTTTTTTGGTTGAAGGCAAGGTTTCATATCTTAAATGGTGTGCATGGATGTGGCTGCTTACTATGATATCAGCATAGTAAGGCCCTTGTGATCCTGTATCATCTTGCTGAATCAAAAATATTTTTTGCGCCAGTATAGACTGGTAGTGGCTTAAAAAGTGATAACCATCTAAATACAGACACTTGATATTTAAGGAGCGAGCTATCCCCAAAGTTTGGATCGCATCCTCTTCAGATCCGCTATATTTTGAGGAGATATAAAATATTCGGCATCCAATTTCACTAAATAGTTCGATGTAGGTCTGAACGCTTCGACACGACTCATGAAGCGCTAAGAAAACAGAGGTCTCTTCTTTTTTACATTCCTTAGCAAAAGATAACATACGCATTAGGTGACCAGAAGCAATCTCTTCTCTACCCGAGGGCTTAAGAATGGAACCACCATCGCAACGAATTAATACACTTTCTAGAGCCATCTAATACCATCAAAGTTGTGTATGATATATTGCGGTATATATTCCCAATAGGCACTCACATTTTTAGCATTCAAAATATACTTGTTAGTTGGTACATTAATATCTGGTTAGATAAAGTCTAGATAAGTTGGTTGATAACCCCCCAATCCAAAGGTGTGCCACGTTGGATATCTTTTGTAACGGGTCTACCAAGAACTTGATCAAGATGCATAGGAGCAAGTCCATGTCCTGGTCGAATAACGCGTATATTATTTAAGTTAAGAGTTTCGCCACATTTTACATCTTGGGTTACAAATATAGAGCGTTTAAAAAGCAAATTCTCATTCTCCTTCGAATCTGGAGAGTAGTTTGGTTGCCCTAGAGAGGACTCCGTCGCTCTAACATTTTGTACTAATTCTTTGAGTTCGTGCGCTTCAAGCGAAAAGGCTGAATCAGGACCTCCATCTGCACGAGAGATAGTATAATGTTTTTCTATAATGGAAGCGCCAAGAGCTACAGAAGTTACAGGTGCAACAAACCCTAGAGAGTGATCTGAGAGTCCCGTAACAACATTGAGTCGCTGTTCAATATCTGGAATCGTTTTTAAATTCATCTGCGAAAGGATCGCTGGATACGAGCTTACACAATGCAAAACCGCAACTCCAGGACATCCTGAATCTGTCAATGTCTGAATCGCAATCTCAATATCCCGCAAAGATGTCAACCCGCGAGAAAGTATCACTGGTTTTTTTGTTGCGCCTATTTTTCGCAAAAGAGGTATGTGAGAAGATTCAAAGGAAGCAACTTTGTATAAGGGGGTATTTTCAGCTTCAAGAAAGTCAACAGCGGTTTCATCAAATGGTGTTGAAAAGAGAAGCATTCCCTTCGATCGTGCGTAATCTATGAGTTTGGGTTGCCATTCCCAGGGGGTGTATGCTTTTTGGTAAAGAGAATAGAGTGTTTGGCCAGACCACGCTTCATTGACCTTGACTTGAAAGTACTCATTATCGCAGTCTATCGTGATTGTATCAGGAGTGTAGGTCTGCATTTTTATTGCATCTACTCCAGCATCTATTGCGACATCAATCAATTTTAGTGCACGATGAAAATCCATATTATGGTTACCGGACATTTCAGCAATTATAAAAACAGGATGTCCAGGTCCTACATATCTGCGTCCTTTTGGCGTATTAATAAACAGAGGTGTAGGTTTATTTTGGTGGAAGCTAGATATCGACATGTGTGATCCCAATATTAAAAAATCTTATATTTCTGTGTAACAAACTTGTAATTTAACAGTAGCTGACTTCATGGAGCAAGTATAGTCTTGTGAATTGATGCAGGCTTGCTATTTTCAAGAAAAGAAACTGACGTTTGGATTTAGTGAATGCAAATTCTTTTTATTGGGCCTCTTCCTCCGCCAATCACCGGACAGACGTACGCAAACCAATATGCTAGCTCAGGTCTTACAGCACTTGGTCACAAACTCAGCGTTATTGATTTCGGTGCTAACGCCAAAGTTGAGAGTGCTGAGCAGCAAGGACGCTGGCATTATGGAAAAATTTTTAGCAGTTTTGCGCCAAGTTTTAAAGCAGGCTGGCTGATTATTTCTAAATCTTACGATATTGTATATATAAATCCCGGGCTTAGTTTTTTGGGGTTCATCAAGTTTCTGCCACTGTTTTTGGTCAGTAAGTGCGTTGGAGCGCCTGTGGTTATTCATTTACACGGAGGATATTTTCCACTCATGTATCACGGGTTATCCTCAATTCGCAGATCTCTCATTAAGTTGTCGATGCGATGTATCGACATTGTTATTGTATTAGGTCAAACGCTTAAAATTGAATTTGAAACACTGTCTTTAGCTATTTCTGTAAAAGTTTGCGAGAATGGTATTGATAGAGATTTACTTTTGTCCAATGATGAGTTAGTGCAAAAAATTGAAGCACGAAAAAAAGAAGAAAGAATAAAGATTTTATTTCTGAGCAATTTGATTAGATCAAAAGGGATCTTGGACCTTTTAGATGCAGTGCTTCTTTTGCGAGCTCAAGGAGTTGATGTTCAATGCGATGTTGCGGGAACACTGGATGCGGAGTGCGCGGAAGAGTTTCTTGATAAAATTGATGCCCATCCCGATCTCATTCATTTTCATGGGACGGTTTATGGTGTGAAGAAGAAAAAGCTACTAAAGCAGGCCGATATTTTCTGCCTCCCTACCTACTATCCTATAGAAGGTCAGCCTATCTCCATATTGGAAGCTTATGGTGCAGGCTGTGCAGTAATTACAACTAAACATGCTGGTATTCAAGATATCTTTACAAATGATGAGAATGGTTTCTTTTGCAATCCCAAAGATCCCCAGTCAATTGTTGACTCAGTCCAAAAGATCAGAAGTCGAATAGATTCAATGTCTCGGAAAAATGTTAGCCTTTGCCAACAGCTCTATACTCAGGATAAATTCGTCGAGCGTCTGCAGATTATTCTGGAATCCGTTGTTCAAAGTCGAAAATATCGAGCTTCACAAGGGGTGGTTCATAAATAGCGTGTACATCAATAGTAGTATGTTGCCATATTTGATGTGTATAGAACATTTTCTTGCTAATTCAAATAAGTTCTATACTATAGATGAACATAGATATGTGGATATATAATTGTCGATTCTATCTCTGCCTAAGAGAAAATTCGCCGTATGGATGTAGAAATTTTTCGACACGCTCTTCGTCAATATCTTACGGGCGTAACTATCATCACTTCGGCAAATGCTATAAGCTCTCATGGCATGACTTGTAATTCTTTTACCTCTGTTAGTCTGAATCCTGCGTCTGTGCTTATCTGTTTGACAAAAGGTTCTCGCACCGAGCAATTGATTTTGGAAACTGGATTTTTTGCAGTTAATATACTTAAAGCACATCAAAAAGACATTTCAGTGAAATTTAGTAGGCAGTTGGGTGATTGCCTCAATGAAAGTAAATTCGAGAGTATTTCTTGGCATAAGTCACCGTTGGGGTGTCCGATCATTTTGGGCGCTCTTGCTGTCATAGATTGCAAGGTTGTAAAGACCGTTGAATGCTACGATCATACAATTTTTATTGCAAACGCATTGAGCGCGACTATAGAAGAAGATGCAGATGCATCCCCACTTGGATATTTTCAATCTGCTTATATCAGTGTGCGTGATTTAGGGTAGATCGACAGCTAATATTCAAAGTTAACAACGCACGATTTTAGCTGAACACTAAAAGCTTGATAAAAAATATCAAAGATCTTAAATTGGTAGGATCAATCATTGAGAGGTTGATTTCATTCAAAGCTTTCTAAGGTACCTGTGACGAATAAAGTTCAAATAGGTTTAGGTACCGCGCAAATTGGTTTGGCTTACGGAAATCGAAGTCATTTGAATTTGCTTTCGGAGGAAGAAGCTGAGGAAATTTTAAAATTTGCGTCTGAACATGGCGTTAGCTTTTTTGACACGGCTATTGCTTATGGAGAAAGTGAACGGCGCATAGGCCAGTTTCTCTCAAAAAGAAGACTTCCATCGAATATCTTAGTTTCAACTAAAATCCCGAGTGTGGAATCATTTGTTTGGTCAAATGAAGATAGATATTGGGATTTTTTGAAGAATTCTATTGCTAGTAGTTTACATAAACTCTGCCTTCCACGCATTGAACTTCTACAATTTCATCAATGTGATCAAAATTTTTTGGAGAATAAGATTGTCCAAAGATTGATGGCTCGTTTGATTTCTGAAGGATTTTGTCAACAAATAGGAATTTCTGTCTACGAGCCCGATCAAGCTCTTGCTGCCTTAAGAATTCCGTCCGTTTCGGCTTTACAAATTCCAGTGAATTTATTAGATCAACGATTTTTGGCGCCCGATTTAATCAAATTGTATCGCGAAAAGAAAGTCTATCTTGTTGCGCGCAGTATATTTCTTCAAGGTCTTCTTTCTGAGCAGGCCGCACTACCTCAAGTACGAAAAAAAAGTGAACTAGGTCATCTGAAAGGTCTATTATTAGATGCTTCAGGATCAACTAAGTTGGGGGAAATTGCACTAGGCTATATTTTTCACAACTGCTTGGGCATATTAGATGTTGCTTTACTCGGGGCGGATAACGTTCATTCTTTAAATGAAAACTTAGAGAGTATTCGAAAGTCTTCCTATATTCACCCTGATGTTTTAGAAAGTTTTGAGATCGCACAAAAATTTGCTTTAGAGGAACGTCTCCTCAGTCCGGTTTATTGGAACTGAAAAAACGAATCGAAATTATTTAGGAGGATGTCATGTTTGATGATAAATCGATTTTGATAACAGGTGGAACAGGTAGTTTTGGTAAGCGCTTTGTCCAACGTCTTCTGGCTACTTATAGACCTAAGCGTATCGTTATTTATAGTCGAGATGAATTAAAACAATACGAAATGGCTAAAGTTTTCAGCACTGAAAAGTATCCATGTATGCGGTACTTTTTAGGAGATGTGCGTGATAAAGAAAGGCTACAGAGGGCGTTGGTTGGTGTAGATTATGTCATACATGCAGCGGCATTAAAGCATGTTCCCGCTGCGGAATACAATCCATTTGAATTTATCAAAACCAATATAATCGGCGCACAGAACGTAATCGAAACCTCAATTGACCGAGGTGTCAAACGTGTTGTTGCACTTTCCACAGATAAGGCATGTAACCCGATTAATCTCTATGGAGCAACAAAACTCTCATCAGATAAGCTTTTCGTTGCTGGAAACTCATATTCAGGCACACAGGGTACAAGATTCGCTGTTGTTCGTTATGGAAATGTTTTCGGCTCAAGAGGTAGTGTTATTCCATTCTTTATGAATAGTCGAAATAGTGGCTGTCTACCTATTACTGATACACGAATGACACGTTTTTGGATCTCTTTGGACCAAGGTATCGATTTAGTCTTTCTTGCCTTTAGTAAAATGCAAGGTGGAGAAATTTTTGTTCCCAAAATTCCTAGCATGAAAATAACTGATCTGGCACAAGCTCTAGCTCCAGAATGTACTATTACTATTACAGGTATTCGTCCGGGTGAGAAGCTTCATGAATGTATGATTGGTGAAGATGATGCTCCTAACACTTATGATTGCAAAACTCATTTTGTCATTCAACCATCTATAAATAGTTGGCAAACTGACGCAAAATATGAAGGCGAAAGGGTTTCCAATAGTTTCAGATATGCTTCAGATATCAATTCGGAATGGATCTCGTCAACCCAACTTATAGAGATGCTCTCAGAATATCAACTTGCGGGCACCGAGCTTATTAAAATTGACAAGCATCCTGATCTGCCGCATGCTCGCAAAGAACGTTCCATGGATATGAATTCACAAGAGGTTTCTAATCTATGAATTCAGAATTCATTCCTTATGGTCGACAAGATATAACAGAATCGGACATTCGTTCTGTGGTTGAGACCTTGAAAAGTGATTTCCTCACTCAAGGGCCGGCAATTTCAAATTTTGAACAGTCCCTAAGTCATTATTTGGGTGTGCAGCATGCAATTGCTGTTTCCAATGGTACTGCGGGTTTACATTTAGCATGTCTAGCTTTGGAAATTCAGCGTGGAGATGCTGTTTTTATTCCCGCAATGACTTTTGCAGCTACAGCAAATGCTGTTTTATACTGTGGTGGAACTCCTATTTTTGTCGATATTGATCCGACAACTCAGTTTCTATCTATAGAATCTCTTTTGGTTGCGGTCGATTTGGCTAAAAAGTCAGGGTTGAATCCACGAGCTGTCATACCTGTGTATTACGCTGGAAGGCCTTCAGAATCTATGGCCGATTTGGCCACTATAGCTCAAAGTAATGGCTTGGCAATTATTGAAGATGCATGTCACGCTTTGGGGGCTGAATACAGATTGACTGAAATGGAAGGTTTTTCTTATGTAGGGAATTCAAAAATTGCAGATTTGACGGTTTTCAGCTTTCATCCCGTTAAGCATCTTACGACAGGTGAGGGGGGAGCCATCACGACCAATAGAAGTGATCTTGCGAAGAAACTTCGTATCTTGAGATCACATGGCATCACTAAAGAGCAGAATGATTTTATCCAAAAAGATCTTGCTTTGGATCCAGCAAGCCACACCCACAATGTCTGGTATCATGAAATGCAATATTTGGGATTTAATTATCGAATCACAGATATTCAGGCAGCATTAGGTAGTAGCCAGTTGGATCGACTCACTCAATCTGTACAAAGACGAAAAGATATAGCCCAGCTTTACGATACTGCTTTCGTAAATTTAGGTTCTGTCAAATTGCCTGCTTCACACTCATCGTTGGTAAAAAATAGTTACCACTTGTATGCTCTCCAAATTGATTTTGATGAGTTAAAAACATCGCGAGGGCAGGTTATGAAAGAGTTAAGCTCCATGGGAATTGGTACCCAAGTGCATTACTTACCTGTTTATAGGCATCCCTATTACCAAAAAAATTCGGAACTATGGCGAAGGGTAGACACGCCAAACTCCGAACGGTTCTACCAGCGAGAACTTTCGATTCCCATGTATTCCGCTCTGTCACAGGAACAATGTAGCAAAGTGATTGAAGCAATAAGTGTCATTTTATGTTAAAAGTATTTATCCAACGCATTTTATACACTAGTAAAATTATTGGGTACCGTTCAACTATTTGGCTAGGAGTAGCTTCTTTTGGTGGGGTTTTGCTGGCCTTTGTTGAAGTTTTAATTGCTGTTTTTATTCAGCTTTTTTTAAAAAATCTTGGGTTCAAGATTGAAAGTGACTCAGGCTTATTTCGTTTTCTAAATAAGGATTATTCAATATCAGCTCTCATGATATTTTTGACTATTCTTGGAATTTTGAGAGCAATTTCTTACCTGACAGTCTCACTATCAGCAAGTATCGCGCTAGAATCTATAAATGCAAGATTGCGTCTTTTATCTTTGCGAGACATATTATTAAGCAACTCTGGAAAATTTATATCAGCAGCAGATACCAATGCAAAAATTAGTGAAATTTTTCCAAAAACATCGCAATTTTTCTATTATTTAGCTCAAGCTTTACCGCAGATTATTGTTAGTTTATTTTTAGTATGCATTCTTTTTACAATTTCAATACCATCCGCTATTTTTAGCCTATTAGGACTAGCGGCTATAGCGTCACTGCTATCTTTTATCAATTCGATTGTAAGAAAATATGCGCAGCTTATTCCTGTTGAACAAGAAAAAATCATGGCAGGTGTCCAAAGAGTAACACGAAATTGGCTACTCATTCGGACAATTAGAACCAATCAAACAGAATTTCAAAAGATTTCCGCAAGTGTAATTAGCTATGCCGCTCATAGTATTCGAGCCCTTGAATTGTCGAGTCTTAGCGCAGCTGTCCCACAAGCAGCGGGCGTCATTCTACTTGTTATAATAATATTGATCAATACTCATCTTTTACATTCTCCGAATGTTCAAATTATTGCATTTCTTTATCTATTTTTGCGACTCGTACAAACATGTTCCCTAGTTGCAAGCCATTTTGGAACCCTATCTTTATACTTTCCACACGCAAAAATGGCTGCTCGGTTTTTTTGGAAATTTTCTTCGGATGAAATCCATGAGACAACACTTCAGACAGCTGACATAACTTCGTTTCGATTTGCTAACCGACATCGGAATCCAATCTTAGATTCTAACCATATCCGGCCAGTTCTGATAGAAGTATCTGCTCCCAAGATTCAATTAAGTAATATTCGATTTAGTTACGGTTCAGAACAGCCGATATTCGAAAATTTTTCTCTCGACATCGAAGCTGGTGATCAGATAGCGATCACTGGAAGAAGTGGAACTGGAAAGTCGACTTTACTTGCGATTATATTTGGCATTTTGAAACCAGATTTAGGTCGTGTTGAACTAGATGGATTAGATGCAGCAGAGTATTTTAGCAGATTCTATTCAAGGATTGGATATGTGGGTGCAGAGCCCTTTCTCATCGAAGGTACAATCAAAGATAATCTCGATTATGGAAGTGTTCGTAACTACAACAGCTACGAATATGAGGAGGCTCTGCGAGAAGCATGTCTTTTGACAGTAGTGAATAGCTTGCCTAATCAACTCAACTACAAAATTGAAGAAAATGGAGAGGGTCTTTCTGCAGGACAGAAGCAAAGACTAGCCATAGCGAGAGCTTTGTTACGTAAGCCAGTATTGCTTATTCTGGATGAGGTGACAGCTAATCTAGACGCTCAAACAGAAGTTGAAGTTGTTGCTTCTCTTTCTCGTCTAAGAAAAAAAGCTACATTAATTATTATCTCACATAGACCAGAAGCGCTGCGATATGCAGATGTTGTTTTCAATTTACCTGATCGGATTTAGGAACTTGGTTGTCAGAAAATGTGATTCATCGAATAATTAAATGAAAGCGAGAGAATTTTTTGAGAATACTATTCAATGGTTTTCAAAACCCAATGATGTTTGATGTTCTACAAAAAATAATTCAGCATTTTAATCTTACATATGTTGCAACGATTGATGAGAACTTCTATCTGAAAGAAAACACTATAGAGATTGATCATCATGACTTTTGGGAAACTCTGTGGGGAAACTATAGTAAACATGAATATGAAGCATTACCCATAGATCCTATATTGATTCGCCAAATGTCGTATTGTGAAACAATCGTTTTGCGAATGATGGATCGCATTGATCCCTTACATCCAAAAGATTATAACTTCAGAAAAAATCTCTATCTCAAGCATCTTCATTATTGGAATAGTTTTCTAGAAAATCAATCAATAACTCATTTTATTTGTGTAAATGTCCCGCATGAAATGGCTGATTATGTGATTTATAATCTTTGCAAGATAAAAAAAATTAAAACATTGATGTTTTCGCAATCTTCTATACCTGACATCACTTTTCTTTATGAATCTATTGAAACCGGTCCTGATCGTTTGATTCAAAAATATCAAGAAGTAAAAAAATGCAGCGATAAATTTAAATTATCTAGTCAGCTTGAGAAACATTTTCTTGAGCGTACGTCTGTTGCCCGAAACATGCAACCTCCATTCTATATGACAACAGTTAAGTCAGAGATTAAACGCTCCCATAGCACGCGATATTTTTTGAAGCGAATCTTTAGCTTTAGTTTCAGCGCCTTCAAAAAAAATAAGGAGCCAAAGTTAATTTTTATTTGGAACTTAGTTAAAGAGGGTCTTTGGCGATTTTTCCGTCGACAGCTCCTGTTACATTCCGACAAAAATCTATGGAAGTCATATAAAAAAATTGCAACGACTGAACCTGACCTAAATAAATCGTATATCTATGTAGCTCTTCATTTTCAACCTGAAAACACGACTTCACCCGGTGGTGGATGTTTTGTTGATCAATTGCTATGCTTAAAAATGCTTTGTTCATTAATTCCGGACAACGTCTACATATATGTTAAAGAACATCCAGCACAGCGGAGCCAGGGGCGGACCTGTTCTTTTTATGACGACGTTCTAAAACTCAAAAATATCTGTCTGGTTGCCACAAATTTTTCAAGTTTTTCACTCATAGAGAAGAGCTTAGCTGTTGTTACCGTTACAGGTACTGTAGGATGGGAAGCTCTCTTCTTTGAAAAACCAGTTTTCATGTTTGGATACTTTTTTTATCAATTTGCACCAGGGGTATATCCGATTCGTAGTATTGATGATTGTAGGATTGCTCTTGAAGAGGTTTTGCAGAAAAAAGTCACTCATTCACTCATAGAGATACATAATTTTCTTATAGCAGCCCAAAATGTTGGCGTAACAGGCTATTCGGATATGGCCTATAGATCTGTTAGCCAAGTTCATGAGGAGACTAACAAAGAAAATCTATTTCAGGCATTGAAAAGTAAAATATATGAATTGAATCAAATTCAAGAACCGTCGATTTGAAGGTCTAAAGTTTTTCGCGCTTACGTCAGGGGGTTTTGATGATGAAGGGACTCTTTATTTTTCCAACGTTGCCATCTCTACAGCTGGATACATATGCAACTCTGGGGTTTTCTCCTTCATTTGATCTTCTTAAAAAATTGGGATCACATGCTAGCATGCAAGTCGATATTCGTATTTTTCAGGATAGTGACTTGATCGTAGAGCATCTTGCGAAAGCGAAACTCTCTCTAAATCAATATATTAACTTAGATATTGCAAGCCTATCTGCAGGAGTCGATCCTGCTAAACCTTCTGTTGTTCAAGCTGTTTGTTCAGTGGGTGATCAAAATCAGCATGGATACTTCGCACAAGAACATCAAATTAGTTATATATGCATGCGTAATGGTGCAACAGCATACCTATTATACGATCAACTCCCAATGCAGATCCAAGGACGGATACCTTCACCTATCATTTTACTCGCACCCAAAATTTGGGTATCTAAGAAGATCAATACTTATGTGGTTTTTGCAAATTTCTTAAATCTGGCTTCATATCCACGAAATATGTCGCCACTTTATATTTCCATTTTAAATTTGAGAGGTGAGGTTCTTGCTGAAAGAACTTATAGTTTAAATTACAATGATGTTCTGGTTATTGATGTTAAAGAATTTCTGGGAGAAAAATTTCCTCTTTCAGATAGTCCACAGCTTCTAAATATGATCGGTAAAGGCGGTCAAAGCTCTTTTGCGATCTACTCTATTATTAAGAGTACTAATCCTGATTCTATTGCCATAGAACACTCACTCGCACCCAGTTACTTCACCAGTGGAAATATGAGTAAAATTCGCAATTCAGCATTATCTAATTTTATGGGTGATTCATTATGACTATGAAACTCAAAATTAAGGATGTCTTAAAGAAAATTCGCCATCGAATTCCACTTCAACAATTATATAAAAAATTTCCCGTTGTTCAGATCTTCATCAATTCATCGGAAAGAACCACTCGCTACTCCATTTCAAACTTTCCTTCATTTCTTGATCCTACAAATGCAAAGACTTGTATTTGCACAGCTGTTCTTTTTAACCAAGATGGTCAGAAAGTTTTTGAGACTAAACTGAAAATGAAACCTTTTGAAACCATGGATATCAATTTTGCGGATCTGATGAAGAATGGGGCACCACCCAAATTTGGATTAGCTGTGTTTAAAGTTGAGCCAGAGAACGGTATCTTTTTTCCTCATCCTAATTTAGAGCGTCTAACATCTCATTTTTTTAGCACTTTTTTTGACAAAAATGGTTCAGTCTGTGGTCTTATTCACCCTCAGTCCGTTTTTAAGCCTGATCCTAAGCCTGGTCTATATTGGGAATCCAATTTGAAGATGGATTCCACAGATTTGGAGTGGATTGAATTATACCAAATCAATCCGAGTACAGAGCCTGTACAATCGAAGATATTGCTTATGGATGATAAGCAAAAATCAATCTATAGTAGGGATGAAATCATTAAGCCATTTGCGAGCAGATTTTGCAAAATTGATGCGAAGTCATTAAGCGGGTCCTCCAAAGTTCATGTTGCATTAGATGGTATTGCGGGCGAAAATTGTAAACCCATTGTATTCTTTAAAAATAAAAGCAACCTAGTTTCAGCTGTGCACAGCTGAAATATGGAGATTTACTGTGAGAGATAATACTTTAAAATTCATATTTATTGATGTTATTTTTCGAATTAAGCTGCTCATAAAGCAAATCATTTTTTCAGCAAAAGAGAAATCTTTCACAATTCTTAGAAGAATCTCTCTTTATTTACTAACTAAGGTAGATCCAGAATTTCTAACATCAAAAGAGATGTACTCTGAAGGTGTCAAAGAAGTTTCTAAGAAAAATAAAAAATTGGAAAGGTCTTCGACCGTTGATAGCGCCACACAAGGGCCTGTTCTCATTGATTCTAATAGCCTAATTCTGGGTGATGCATTTTTTAACTATACACTCGATAGCATCGTAGATTCTAATAGCTCTAAAGCAAGTATAATAAATTTTTTTAAAAAAAATGGATTAGTAAGTTTTGCATCTCAAATGGATTTGATAGACTTTATAAAAAAGTACTACTTTGAAGAAGTCGCTCAGCATCCCGACAAAGTTTTGAATACTGATTTTTCAAAAGACCTTGTTTCATTCTCTCAATTTACAGCAGATGTAAAAAGAAACATTAGTGCTTATGTTCCAAAAGAAAAGCTGAATTTTGACTCGGTATTTTGGCCTGATCCGACAGCAAAAGGACGTCCTAGGTCGATATTTGATGAGTTTCCATTTGCATATGAAAATAAATTTATAAGCCCTGAAACACCCGTTGGATCTGCTGGAAGTTGCTTTGCAATGGAAATTGCACATTTTTTGCAAAGACAAAAATTTAACTATGTCGTGACTGAAGCAAATCAAGGTAAGGGCTATGCAGTTTTGCAAGAGAATCCTTTACCAAATTCACCAGCGGCTTGGGGAACCATTTTCAATACGCCTAGCTTTAGACAGTTGGTCGAACGCGCTTTTGGCGTTTCAAAAACACCTCAAATTATCTATTCGGAAATGATTTCCGGAAAAAAGAAGTATTTTGATGCTTTCCGAGAAGCCGTCGCCTTTGATTCTGTTGAAGCCTATCAAGAAAACTACGAATTGCATCTTCTTGCAGTAAGGCAAGCTCTGATGCAGATGAAGGTTTTTATTATAACGCTTGGTGTGAATGAGATTTGGTATTTTCGTAAAGACGGATCTGTCATTTCACGATTTCCAAATAAAATAGCACCTGCGTTGATAGGTCACAAAGTTCTTAGTGTCGAAGATAACTTGCGAGAACTCTCATCGTTTTTAAAGACGCTGAGAACATACAATCCCGACATACAGATTATCGTTTCTGTTTCGCCAATTCCCCTAAATGCTACTTTTCTTGCAGATCGTTCCCACGTAATCACGGCAAACTGTCATTCCAAAGCAACTTTGCGTGTTGTAGCCGAAGAATTTGTTCGACAAAATAGCGGAGTTCATTATCTGCCAAGCTATGAGACAGTTATGTATACGGCTGATTCCGCGTGGGAAGCAGATCAAAGGCATGTCACTCGAGAAACTGTTGCTAAAGTTGTAAAGCTATTCAATCGTATGTTTGTTAAAGATCAATAGAGTCTTTGCACTCACTTTTGTGTCGAGTAGAAGCGCCCCTAAGGGTGGGCGTATAAAAGACTAAAGGATTTTATAAATTAGTTTTGAAAAAAATATCCTTATCATGTAAAAATATCGATAAAACATGATAAAATCAATAAAAACACTTTCTATGAAATTTATTTTTCGTTCATGAATCAGCCAACTTCTTCTAAC
>CAZWOL010000014.1:0-33693 GCA_964635325.1 uncultured Pseudobdellovibrionaceae bacterium | reverse complement strand
ATGTTTGTAAAAGATAAATAGCGTCTTTGCACTAACTTTTGTGTCGATTACACGCGCACCTCAGGGTGCGCTTCTACTCGACTAACGGATTTTATAAATTCGTTTTTAAAGAAAATGGATGTATCTATTGGGGTTCGTATCTGCACCATATAAATCACACGTTTTTAGCAAAAGCTAAAAATGTTGTAGCAGCTGGATACATTCTATTGGACCATGGTGTACCAAAATGTCTTTCTTCAAGGACGGGACACTATCGATCAGGGTCCGAGGAGATGAATTACGTAAAAGACTATCTAGCAGAACGAGGTTTTGATCAGACTTCCTACCTATCTTTAGACTTTGAATTCCATGAGTGTTGTGACATAGCAAGAGAAAGGAATATACCAACTATATACTGCGGACAGTAATCACTAAAGATGTCTTTTTTTGTTGAAGGATGGTTATGAATTGCTGGAAAGTGCTAGGTGTTTTTTTTCTGACTTGGATTTTAGATATATTCGTTGGACAAAAAATCCTCTTTTTCTCAACTCATTAGAAAGCTACACCTTAAATATTCTTGCGATCATAACTAAGTTGTGATTGATGATACCAAATAGAAATAGAACAATCCAAGGCAGATAGATTTTTAGCCGTTGATAGTCGATTGAATCTCTTGCTAAGACAAAAGGAATAGCTGCAAACATTGGAACGGATAGAATTGTGTCATAAAAATTAG
The DNA here is from genome assembly GCA_964635325.1 of uncultured Pseudobdellovibrionaceae bacterium. GTDB lineage: Bacteria > Bdellovibrionota_B > Oligoflexia > Oligoflexales > Bog-1112 > BOG-1112. The sequence continues at coordinate 32,978 of CAZWOL010000014.1, read as the reverse complement.
GATGATGCGAATACGATTGTGGTATTAAAATGCCATTGATTAAATACGGTCCCACCAAGGCAAAGAGCCCAAAAGCTTTCTTTTCTAGATCGAGCTTGCTCTGTCCGTTTTCAATCTTGCTTTTTGAAAGATAGATGAACAAGATTATTAGAATAAGTCCACCTATCCAAAATAGGCTTTCTGGGCGAACCACCGATCTAAGTTTAGGATTAAAAATTGCACCAAAGAAATGTGGAAAATCAGTAGCTCCACCATCTAGTCCTGAACGAAATGCCCACGTAGAACCGACTAGACTAAGATCCGTGATTTTAGCAAAAAGATGTTCCATAGAATAAGATAGCACGCCGAAAAAACCGACGAGTGCAGCACTTATACCCAAAGTGTTTTTCCGACTGTCTGCACAGGCAAGGATTGCAAGAATGATACTAAATGTTGCTCCCCAATACCCAAATAGAATGCCGAACAGAGCCGACAATTTAAAAATGGAACGAGAAGTCAGATTGAGATTTCCGTACAAAGCCGATACCAAAGCAACTATTGAAAAGCTGAATAGAAACTCGTAATGCTCAGGCGGAAAATTATTCCATTGAACGGGAAGCGTTACTGTCACCAAGAGAACACCAGCTAGCAACAACCAACCCAGTAGCGACTGCGTGATCCAACTTCTAAAAAATTTGATATAAATCAATGGGTAGATAAACGCATACATTATAGTATAAATGACGGGGAACATGCGAGAGATAGTTATTGGTGACCAATGCAAAAAATGTGAAACGAGTCGTACAGGAACATAATGAAGAAAACTATACAGGAAAGGGTAGCTATGATACGCCATCTTATTTTCAAAAAGTGCACGCGATTGTTCCCAAGTGAGTAAAAAATGACTCGTAATGGGCTCTTGTATCCAAATGCTGAAGGTGTACGCTAGATCATCTAACCCTCCAGAGGGCGGTTTTAAAAAATAGGCAGAATAGCGAAATGACCATACTATACCGACTCCAACAAGCCCCGCTATTGCAAGAAAGCCGTAACCAAAATAGTGTTCCTGCTTAGATTCAATAGAATTGGCTAGTACTGTGTATGTAGCAAATAGTAGCAGAAAGACAATAACCAAAGCCCCTGCTGGAAAAAGCGTACCAAAGATAGTATCCACTCCATCTGTGGGAAACAATGTTAGGGAGGTCCCTAAAAATAACGTCAGCAGTATGGTTAAATATTTTGATTTGTTTAGAAAGCTTATTGGAGGATGAGGTTCAGAATTTCGAAAAGTGATAGTTACTAAAACAATGGCAATGAAGATATTCAAGGCAAGCAGTACAAACTGGAGTTCTATTCTAAAAGAAAGCAAAGCTAAGAAAGATATACAAATGAGTACAATTATCGGGCTGAGTAATGAGATTTTTTGTTTTCGATTCAAGAATTTTCCATCGATTGTCATCAATCTTGTTGCTCCCATATAAGGGCAATTTTAAAAAATAAATCTAATTTTATGAACCTTAGCATAGGTGTGTCAAATTTCTAAATTGATTTAGTGCTAATATTCTTTAGCGCGAAAAACTCTACGAGGGAATTCAAGATGAGCTCAGTCAGTCCAATTTACAAGCATATTTCTATATATCGAATCATAATGAATATTTTGTATACAGGAGGATATAGGGCAAGATTTGATTTCATAAAGAAATTTATACATAGCCATCAAATATCCTCCGTATTGGAGCTATGCTTTGGCGATATTGATATCGCTACTTACTGCCGAAAAAGCGACGTCAAGTGGATTGGCTATGACATAAATAGACACTTTGTAAAGTTAGCATCAACACAAGGATTTGATGCTCATTGTGGAGATATTAGTGCTGCTGATTTCATTTTTCCTAAATCAGATCTTTGTATCATGGCGGGATCCCTTTATCATTTTGCTCCATCAGAACTAGAGCCTTTATTTACGAAAATTTTCCAATCGGCAGATCAATTTCTTATTTCTGAACCTGTAATGAATCTCAGCGATAGGCCCGGGCTTATTGGATACCTTGCTAAAAGATCCGCGAATGTTGGGAAGGGTTATGAAGCTTTTCGATATGACGAAGCCAAGCTAACTATGAATTTGAAAATGATCAGTTCAAATTTAAATTTGAACTATGAGAAATTAGGAACGTTTAAAAAAGATCTAGTTGTGCTCGTTTCAAAAAAAAAGAGCGCCATTAAAGCGGACTATTCAGAGGATTTGTTCAGCGATCGCTGAATTTGCTAACTCTCTTCGCGAATTCATTTTATATTTTATCAAGCAAACAAGATATCGCCATGAATCTCGTAGAACACGAACAGTACTTTTCTTTGAAAAATTTTGCTTGAAAATAATGGGATGCTCCTTAAAGCGAAGACCCCTCTCTGCACCGCGTACGCAGATCTCCGTATCCCAAAACCAATATTTATCTAGAATCATCGGTAAGATATCTAAAATTTGATTACGTCGAAAAATCTTAAGACCGGCTTCTGTATCGCTTACGGGAGGGTGAAGTATAGATTTTACCAAGAATCTATAGATTGCCCTTACACTAACTCGTATCCAGCTTATTTCACGTTTGTCGAGCACACGGAGTCCCACAACAGCATCATGAGTATCTCTCTCAAAATCTAATAATATTGGAATTAGCGCATCATGAAAGTGCTCCAGGTCAATATCTATAAATCCGACATATTTTCCATTAGCCGCTAGAAACCCCTCTTGAACAGTCCCCCCTCTGCCTACATTAACTTCATGAAATTTTGTTTGAACAGCAAATCCACTTTTGGTCAGATATTCAACGCAATGGGCAATTTCTCGCACAGTTTTGTCTGGGGAGGCATCGTCTATGAGTATGAACTCCACACGCCATTTTGTTATGCTAAAATAGTCAGCTAGTATTTTTATATTTTTCAAAAGATGGGGCTCTTCACAATAGCAAGCAATGACTATTGAAAAAAAGATATCATCGGCCATTCTTAAAAAATTCCCATATGCTAGAAATAATAAGATCCACATCGATGTGGGACATCAATGATGAAATAGGTAATCGTAAAAGGCACTCACTTATAGATTCAGTCACAGCTAAGCTAGCATAGCTCTTTCCGAATCTTCGTCCAGCATCTGAATCATGCAGGGAAACAAAGTGACGATATGCAGGAATTTTACGTTGATTGAGGAACTTCTCCAAAAGAATTCGCATAGAACTATTAGGAAGTATTAAGAAAAAGATATGGGCATTATGCCGGCTAGCATAGTCAGGTGGCCTGGAAATTTTAAAGCCATAAGTCAAACCGATCGACTCCAATTCTTTAGAATAAAGATCATAAAGTTCAAGTCGCTTTTTCCGAATTTCCTGCTCTCTTTCCAGTTGAGCAAGAAGTACAGCTGCATTAAGTTCACTTATTAGATAGGACGATCCCACATCAATCCATGAGTATTTATCAACCTTTCCCTCAAGAAAATTCCGCCGATTGGTGCCTTTTTCTCTTATAATCTCTGCTCTATCTTTATACTTCAGATCATTAACAAGTATAGCTCCACCTTCTCCACAGCCAATATTTTTTGTTTGATGAAAGCTGAAAGCGCCGAGTTGTCCAATAGTCCCCAGAGGTCTGTCTTTATAGTAGGATCCATAAGCTTGAGCTGCATCTTCAATTATAATAAGGTTATGTTGATTAGCGATTTGTATTAATTCTTCCATCGGGCACGCGACACCTGCGTAATGAACAGGCAATATCGCTTTGGTCTTTGAGGTGATAGAGTTGCGTACCGATTGCGGAGAAATATTTAAAGTTTGATCGTCAATATCAACAAAGATTGGAGTTGCGCCTCGCAGTACACAAGCATTAGCTAGAGATGAGAAGCTAAAGCTCGGTAAGAGAATTTCATCACAAGAACCAAATTCACCAAGAATACAAGCTAATTCAAGTGCGCTGGTACAAGAAGGAGTTAAATAGCTAGGGCTGCCAAATCGATGTTCAAGATGTTGCTGGCAACGATGGTTGAAATGTCTATCCCCTTGCAAGTCCTTTGAGTGAAAGGCCTCTATTAGATAGCTTTTTTCGAGTTCAGATAGATCAAGGTTTGACATTATCTACTCTCTATTCAATATCTGAAAAGCGGCATGTAGCTAGGAACCAGTTGTCTATTTAAATGTACTACCTTGTTGCACCTTTAAACGAATTCTGTCTATGGACCCCAAAAACCAGCCTATAACTTTTTCATAAAAATACAACCTCAAAGGAGATCGTCTCAAATGTCAGTTTGACTTATGCTCTTTATGAGCTAAGACTAATTCATTTGGAAAGAATGTGAATATTGACTGATTGATACTAGTGAATAGAAGATTTTAATAGTATAGTTTATCATTGTAAAACTTAAGAAAAGTAGCGGCGGAATAGTTTAAAAGTGCTTTGACATTTTTAACTATTGAACAACCACTATATTTCATTTCTTGCAAGTGAGGGCTTTGTCTCCACCGCATCTTTTGGAGGTTTTGGATGAATCCATTTGATAGTACAGAATCCTCTTATAGAATTTTTAAGGAGAATTCTAATTCTTCGAAAGATTTAGTTGGATTAGGTGATTTATTTGTTTTTTTCATTAGATGGAAATATCTTATAATTTTTCTCTCAGTTACTGGATTCCTTATTGGATACCTGCGACAGCAAGATATTTTTCAAACCCATCTCGTGCTTGAACTATCAAAAAGCAACCATATGGTGATGAGTGATCCAATAAAAATAAATCGCGCTATTAATAATGGATTCTTTCAAAAAGAAATTTCTTCTATTTTTATAAAAAGTTTTGCCAAGTATTGGCATGAAATCTCTTCCTCGACAATTCCAAGTAATTTTCTGTCTCTCTTGGAGAGCGATTCTGATAAAAGCTCTAAAACTAAACCTTTCATTTCCAGCACCAAGAAGTTCAAAAGTATGGGCGGATTTTTCAGTTTTGATATTCGATCTTCTTTGGAAGATTCAATGTACCTCATGGACTTGCAAATTAAAAATGATGGTCTCGGAAAAGATCTAGCGAGAGCAAGTGTACTCGCATTTAATGATTTTGCTGCAGCGTATAATCAACAGGAGTTCGATCGTGAAGCCCAAAAAAGGAAAAAAAAGCAAGCGCAATTAGAAGCTGAATTTCAAGTTTTAGCTAAAAAGTCTGAACGCACCCTAATGCAGATTGAGAGTACTATCGGTCAACTCAAAAAAAATTTCTATGAATTTGAATCAAAAATTCATAGCCTTCAAAGGCTTGATGTTTCGGTAGATAAGTACAATTTTACTTTCAACGAACAAATCTCCAAAAATAACGGCGAAGATATATTAAGTAATCTAGACCATAGAGCACTAATCAAACGCATACTTAATCTAGAACGATTAGGGCTGATTTCTGAAAAAAACTCCAGGAAGTATATAGATGAAATGACTGAATTGTATACAAAAAAAAGAGAAGCTGAGTTGACATACTCTGTAGAAACTAATCATTTTCAAAGTGTTCAAAAACAATTCAATGCTGCTTCATCTGAATTAAATAAAGTCATCGACGGTTCAGAATTTGCTATTCCATTGGTAGAAGTCAGCAATGGCTTTTTAGATCGAAATGAAAATGAATTTGATGCTAGATCGTTTAGTCGTTTATCCTGGAGTATAGGGACAGCGTTAGTGGGATTTATATTGTCCCTAGCATGCATCTTCTTGTATCAGGCAATACTAAATTATAGATCAAAAAAATTTAAGGCTGTAGTAGCAAATTGAGCTGAAATGGAATATTTTGTGAAATTTTCTATTATAACTGTATGTTTCAATAGCCGAGATACGATTTTGTCGACGCTAGAGTCCGTTCATAAACAAACGTATATTTCTATTGAACATATTGTAATCGATGGTGGCTCAACGGACGGCACAATTGATATAGTGCTTAATTTCCAAAAGACGAACAGCAATATTAAATTTCTGAGTGAGCCTGATCAGGGTATCTATTTTGCTATGAATAAGGGGCTTGCCTTAGCAACCGGGCAAGTTATAGGATTTCTTAATTCGGATGATATTTTCTATAATGATTATATTATTTCAGAGTACGCTAAAATATTTGCAACAAAAGATGTAGACATCGTTTTTGGTGATTTGGTTTATGTCGATCCATTGAATTCAAATAAAGTAATACGGACATGGAAATCGGGTGTATTGTCTAGATTTAGGATGTTATGGGGCTGGCACCCCGCACACCCAACCTTTTATGCGCGAAAGCTTTGTTATGAAAAATTTGGTTTTTTTGATACGGAATTTCGCATAGCTTCTGATTATGAAATAATGCTTAGGTTCATCCAAAAATTCAATATACATTGCTACTATCTACCTATTTGTGCTGTGCGAATGAACATTGGTGGAATCAGTAACCGAAGTATCACAAATATTATTAAAGCTAATAGAGAATGTCTTAGGGCCTGGAAAAAAAATGGAATCCCTACTCATCCATTTTTAATTCCCTTTAAATTAGGCCGGAAAATATTGCAACATTTGTAATTCAGCACTCCTTATGAGAGAGAAATATTTGAAATCTTTGTACAGCCTATTTGAAAGAGATCTAGTTACTTGTCTCCTTGTTTTAGGAGTTTTGAGTGCACTCGCTGCAAATTCTTACGAAGTCTTAGCTTTATTTAAAGGAAGTTTAGATTCGGCGTCACAATCTAAAGCTCTGACTCCGATTGCTATAAAATCTCTAAAAGACATTTGCATTTTTTTTATCTTCCTATTTGGAATTTTCGCTAGACTCAAAGAATGGCCAAGCATAAAATTGCCTATATATTTTTGGATTTGTTTGTTCTTTTTTGCTATTTCGCTAGTACAAACTATTCTTTGCGAGAAAATACTATCTGGCATAGTTGCCATTCGATGGTTTTTACCTTTTCTTCTTTTCCCCATTTTTTTTGGCACTATTCATTTTCATCGCCAGATTCTACTTCAAAAAACTTTATTATTTGTTTTTTTATGCGCATTTTTCTTGCAGATAGGCCAGTTATTTTGGGCTGATCATTATTTTGGATCGAATACCGTTGGGTTAGCCCTAAGAAGTCCAGGGATCTACCTAATCCCTTCCTCAATGGCCAGTTTCACCTTGATGACAATGTATTACACTTATTTTTATCAAAATTTAGGTTGGCTAAGAAATTTTCTATTATATTTTCTTTGCCCATTAAGTGTTATTTTGACTGGTTCAGGTTCCGGTGTTTTAGCTGTTTTAATATTCTTTTGTTTTCTATTCATGCGTATTCTTAGGCTTGATCTGAAACTATTTGCTTTATTAGGGTGTATAATATCGCCGATACTTTTGTATTTTCTACCGTTTCTCACGGGGCGTGAAAATATCTACACATCACTCAATGAGAGAATTTCGATACTCTCTAATAATTTTCAAACTGAAAATATTTTACTATCATTGGATTCTGCAAAAGGTACAAATACGGCAAATTTAGTGAATAATATGCTGGATAGTTCCAACAAATTAAATGCATTTATAGCAGATTCTACCCTCATTTCACTTATCTCTGGAATTGGTTTGATTGGTACGATCAGTTTCTTTGTGCTCTATTTTGGATACGTAAAACCGTATCGACTTAAGTGGTTGCTTTTTTTAGCTAGTACAACACCATTTGTTTTCTCCACCATCGCATTTGAAGTTTTCCCATTTGGAGTTTTGGTCATACTTAATTTGGCGCAACTGATTACAGAAAATTATCAGAATCCTACTCACTGCACGATTTGAATCGGCTAAACACCCATAGTTATATTTGAAGTTATTTAATTTTCTGCTAGCCTATCAACGGAAGCTTTCGATACGCTTTATCGCGTTGTGCGTTTATTATGCATAGGGTCTAAAGTATGGATACAGTTGAACATCGTTCCAATACGATTGCAGTGTTACAGGCACGAGTTTCTTCAAGCCGCCTAAAAGGTAAGGTTCTTTTGCCATTGCTTGGCAAGCCGATGATAGCACGCCAAATTGAACGTATCCAACGATCGCGACTTATTGACAAATTGATAGTTGCCACAAGTAGCAATCAAGATGATGATGAATTAGTAGACCTATGTGAAAAACTGAATGTTAACGTATATCGCGGCAGCCTAGCGGATGTATTAGATCGTTGCTACCAAGCTTGCGCACCATTTCATCCCCGAGATGTTGTGAGGCTAACTGGCGATTGTCCGTTGACTGATCCTGATCTTATCGATGATGTGATTCGCTTTCATAAGCAAGGCAATTTTGACTATTCAAGTAACGTAATTGAACCAACATTTCCGGATGGACTTGATGTCGAAGTGTGTCGCTTCTCCACTCTTGAGGAAGCTTGGAAGAAATCAAGCGAAACCATCGATCGTGAACACGTAACATATTATGTTCATCAGAGACCACAGATCTTTAAGCTCGGTTCCTTCAAACAGAGTTTGAATCAATCAGGTGGGCGTTGGACAGTCGATGAGCAAGATGACTACCGCTTTGTGAAAGCCGTGTATGAAGGATTGTATGAAGTAAATCCGAAATTTAGTAGGTTCGATGTCGAGCAATTTTTAAAGGAAAATTTAATGTTAGAACAGATAAACAGTCAAATTGGTAGAAATGAAGGTTTGGAGAAATCTATTCAAGAGCAAAAGCTGAATAAAAAGAATGAGTCCCGAATAACAAAGTCGTTCGAGCTACAACAGCGGGCAAAGAAAATTATTCCGGGTCTTAGCCAGCTACTCTCTAAGCGTCCTGATCAATTTAGTTTTGGTGTATGGCCTGGTTATTTTAGCCGGGCCAAGGGTGCTAGTGTCTGGGACTTGGATGGCAACCATTACATCGATATGAGCATCGGAGGTATTGGTGCGAATGTTTTAGGTTATGCTGATGATGAAGTAGATCAAGCCGTTATTCGAGCTATAGCTGATGGAACTAGCTCATCTTTAAATTGCCCTGAAGAGGTTGAGTTAGCTGAAACGCTTTGTTCTTTGCATCCTTGGGCGAATAAAGTACGATTTGCCCGTACCGGGGGCGAAGCTATGGCTATTGCTGTTCGTATAGCGAGGACAAGCACCGGTCGAGATAAGATCGCTTTTTGCGGGTATCATGGTTGGCATGATTGGTACCTTGCTGCAAATGTCGGTACTGAAAATGCTCTTGGTGAACATCTGTTACCAGGCCTAAGCCCACGAGGTGTACCAAAAGCTCTGGCTGGAACAGCCTTTCCATTTCGATATAATCAGCTCAATGAACTAGAAGATATACTTTTAAATCATGGACAATCTATTGCAGCTGTCGTTATGGAACCGATACGTAATTTCTTCCCAGATCCTGAATTCTTTTCAGGCGTCAAAAAACTATCTCAAAAATATAATTGTGTTTTTATTTTAGATGAAATTTCTTCGGGATTTAGGATGAACACAGGCGGGGCACATTTGCCTTTGGGAGTGACCCCCGACATTGCTGTATTCTCTAAAGCGTTGGGTAACGGTTATCCAATTGCAGCAGTGATAGGCAATGATGTGATGGATGCTGCCCAAAAAACGTTTATTAGTAGTACAAACTGGACAGAACGGGTTGGTCCTGTTGCTGCTTTGGCGACTCTCCGCAAGCATGGCCGGCTACGAGCTGGTGACCACCTCATGAGGATCGGACAAGCTGTGCAAGATGGTTGGAAGAAATTGAGTGAGAGACATAATTTGAGTTTGAGTATAGGTGGCATACCTCCTCTCAGTCATTTTGGATTTGAAACGGAAAATCCTCAAGAAATGAAAGCCTTCTTCGTGCAAGAAATGCTCAAAGAAGGCTTTTTGGCCTCGACCTCGTTTTATTCGATGTTTGCCCACGATGATTCTCATGTTGAAAAGTATATGGCAGCTGCAGATAGGGTTTTTGCAGACATCTATAGACTTAACCGCTCGGGAGAACTGACTTCATCATTGGAAGGTCAAGCTTCCGTTGCTGGCTTCAAGCGCATCACATGATTAGCGACTGAATAACTCAGTAATTGGAAAATTATCCTGAATTTTCTAAATCTCTCAAAAACATGAAGTATTGGATACTAAATCGGGATAGGATTTTCTAAATGAAAATTTTAATTTTAGTGAGTGCTGCGGAAAACTATCCCCCCTTTTTTGTTAAAATGGGAAATTATTTGGAAAAAAGTGGGCACGAAGTATGCTTCGCTTTTGAAAGTCACTTAGCAGACTACCTGTATCCTCATAGTCGTCCTGATTCTCGTTTTAAGTGCTTTTATTTTTCAGACTTCTTTCGCGATGCAAAAGATAACCTGAAACCTCCCCCGTCACACATGAACGATCAACTTTGGCAAGCGCTATTTTCAGATTTTGAGCGTTTTAGTATTTTCGGATTACACAAAGACAAACCAAGAAGCTATTTCGAAAGACTTTTGACTGCATTAACAAATTTCTTTGACGATCTACTTAGAGAACAGAAGATAGATGCCGTTATATTTGAAACTGTAAGCAATGCCTTTGCACATGTTTGTTTTTTAGTTGCGCAACGACTTGGAAAAAAATTTCTTGGTGTGAGTTCGTCACGTTTGCCTGGTCGATTTGAAATTCAAGAAACCATTTACGATGTGGGACATCCTATACAAAAAACTTATGAAAAATTGTTGGCGAATGGTTCTACTGCGCTCTCTCCTGAGATGGTCTCCTATTTAAGAGATTTTGACACAAGTGAGCCAGACTATATGGTCAACAATTTGCTATCCCCAACTCGTTCACTTATTGGTCAGTACATAAGTCTAGATCGGTTTAGATATCTATATAGAATTTTGAACTACACAGTGAAGTGTAAGTCGGAAATATACTATGTCCATCAAATGGGAAATCCGCTAACTTTTTCACTAAAAATGCTAATGCGTGCTTTGAAAAGGAGATTAAAGCTCATTCAATTGCCGAAATTTTTCGACGAAATTTCGGAAAATGAATCATACTATCTTTATCCTATTCAATTTCATCCTGAAAGCTCAACCTCGGTTCTGGCCCCAAATTACATCGATGAATATAATACAATTCGATCCATCGCTTTTGCTTTGCCTTTTGGAACGTATCTTTATGTAAAAGATCATAAAAGTTCGGCAGGATATCCATCTTTGCAGCTGTACGAAGGGTTACGTAAAATACCTAATGTAAAACTGATTCACTATAATGCAAATACCAAAGCTTTAATAAAGCGATCCAAGGGTGTAATTACCTCGACTAGCACCGTCGGATATGAGGCACTTTTACTAGACATTCCTGTCTTTCTATTAGGGCGAGTATTTTATGAATTTCATCCGATGTGTCGTCGTGTTTCGTCTATATCCGAACTATCTAAAATCCTATTGGAACCGAATCCTCATTTAGATTCTACGCTTATAAAAGAAGCATTTTTGGAGGCCTACTTTAAACATACTTTTGAGGGGACTTTGGTTTTTAATTCAGATGGTGGCTTGAAAGGTGTTTACGAGAATATAGCCAATTACCTTGATACTATGAAGGCGGTGCATTAACGATGTTTACTGAAGAAAAAGTATTGAAACGTAAGGGAATCATTCTTGCTGGTGGGAGTGGTACACGATTATATCCGATTACTCTTGCCATAAATAAGCAGCTACTTCCGGTCTATAACAAGCCTATGATTTATTATCCACTGAGCACTCTTATGCTATCTGGGATTCGCGAAATCTTGATTATTAGTACACCAAGAGATCTGCCGCTATTTCAACGATTGCTTGGCGATGGATCTGATCTTGGCTTACAAATTGAATATCTTAGCCAAGACAAACCTGATGGCATTGGGCGATCATTTATCATTGGAGAAGAATTCCTCGGTAATAGTCCCGTTTGTCTCATACTGGGGGACAATATTTTCTACGGACAAAGCTTGGGTCGAACCTTGCAAAAAACCAATGTGCAAACCGGTGGAGCTACTGTTTTCTGTTACTATGTAAAGGATCCATCCAGCTATGGCATAGTTGAATTTGATGATGAGTTTAATGTACTTAGCCTTGAAGAGAAGCCATCTCTGCCAAAATCAAATTATGCGGTTACAGGTCTTTATTTTTATGACAATGACGTAATTGATATTGCTAAGCATGTGAGACCTTCAGCACGTGGAGAACTCGAAATTACAAGTATTAACGAAATATACTTAGAGCAAAGTCGACTTAAAGTCGAAATACTAGGCCGAGGTACTGCATGGTTGGATACTGGCACTCATGAATCGCTTGTTGAATCGACAAATTTCATCGCGACTATTGAAAATCGACAAGGCCTAAAAGTTTCTTCCCCAGAGGAAATTGCGTGGCGCTTAGGGTATATTTCTGATGATCAGCTGCTTCGCCTGTCTGAACGCTGTTCAAAGACAGAGTATGGACAATACTTGGGCAGGCTATTAGGGCCCATAAAAAAACAGCGCTTTGTAGATATGAATGATTCGATTAGTCTTTGAACGGTTTCTGCGCAACGATATACATATTTCCAGCATATATCGGCATTGCCAATTTTCCTAAACCTGTTTTTTGAACAAATTTAGCGAGAACTTTCCTTAGGCCTTTCGGGAGGGGAAACATGCTTATCCAATATTGAATTGGATAGCTATTTTTTAATGCCCCCTGTTCAACAACTTTGAGTCCACTTTTCTCCATTAAACGTGCGAGAGTTTTTGGGTTAAATAGATAAATATGCTCCACATCAATAATTGGAGATTTTTCTCCTAAAATTCTAGCTTGAAGTGCTTCCGTATTATGAACCACAAAATAAGCATATCCGCCTTCTCTTAAGCGAGATGCACAAGTTTCCACCAATATTGAAGGATCGGGTACGTGATCCAAAGTTTGAAAAGAACAAATAAGATCAAATTCTGTGTATGGTAATTTCAAATCGTGCGTGAAGAGGCCACTTACAATATCATCTTGGACATCTTTAATTGCAGCGTTTTTAGCCGGCAGACTGGGTTCGACCCCAACAACTGAATGAAAGCCTTGTTGTCTCAATTCTTCGAGGAAAAAACCTGAACTACAACCTATTTCTAATGCGACTTTATTGCCGATTGGTTTTGGAAAAAACTTATGGATAGGAACCCAGTAGTCACGCCTGAGTACCGAAAAATATTCACCGAAAGTTACCGCGCTTTCTCCGTATAGATCATTCAGATCATTTTCCGACAGTACTGAACGAGAAAAAAGTAGAGAACAATTTAAGCATTTGACCATATTGTAATGATAATGCTCGGTCGTACGACGCGCAGAAAATACAGCTGGATTAAGTTCCTCATCTTTGAAAGATTGGGCATAAACTTGCTGAAGATTAGCGTCCGGACCACAAAATAGACATTGCTTTTCAACATACGAAAACATTTTTTTTGGAGCCCTTTTCTCGTGATTTTAAGAATGTATCCATCTCGTCACTAGTCGAATAGTGTCGTCCCAAAGCTAAAATGTTGGCTCGAACGTAGCGAGGTCGTCCTTTAACCTCTTCTATGGTCTTGCCAAGATATTCTCCAAGAATAGAGATGCTGAAAATATTAACACCACCAAAAAACAAAATAAGTACAATCAGCGTTGGGATTCCTCTTGGAATGGATGGATCAATAAACGCGGCACTTATTTGAATAAAAAACGCTAGGAAAGACAATCCTGTTAGACACAGCCCTGCATAGAATAGCATTTCAAGAGGCGCAAAGCTGAAACTAAAAATAGCTTTTCTTGCCCACCAAATATTCTTTCGCCAGTTATTTGTCGATGTGCCAAACATTCGTTCTGGCCGAATATAATCAACACCGGTTTGACGAAACCCCAACCATGCACGTAGACCTCGAAGGTATTGGTCTGTCTCAGGAAGCTGCAATAGGTGCTTAACAACTCGAGCGGAGATCAGAGAAAAATCTCCGGCATCGAGTGGAATTTTGACATAGGACATCTTTTGAAAAAGACGATAGAACGCTTTGTAACAAATTTGAAGTAAAAGTGCGGCATCTCGTTTGACCCTGCGACCATATACCACATCGTAACCTTGGTTCCATTTTTCAACAAAATCTTCGATCAGTTCAGGGGGATCTTGCAGGTCTCCATCTAGCAAAACGACTGCATCGCCATTTGCTATTGCCATTCCACTTAAAAATGCACTTTGCGAGCCAAAGTTTCGTGAATGTTCAATAGCTAGAACTTTAGGATTCGTTTGTGTCAATTGGACTAAAACAGAATGCGTATCATCGGGACTTCCATCATTGACAAAGATAATTTCATAATCGAGACCCAATTTTGTAAATACGTTACTCAAACGCTCACACATAATAGGAATGGCTTGCGCATCCATGTAACAAGCGATAATAGCTGAAATCTTTCGTGAGATGGAAGCCTGCTCCGCGGGATAGGCTCTATCAGGAGAACGCATCCATTGGGCAGTGCGAGCAAGGCCTTCTTCAAGTGAAACTTTAGGAGACCATTGCAAATCTGCCATCGCTTTCGCGTTTGATCCGTACCAATTCGCCATATCCCAGCGGCGCTCTTCCATTGAGCCCCACGTTGGATTTGAGGAGATATTAAAGACCTTCTTAGAAATATGTGCAATTTCTTCGATGGTTGTTTTTTTACTGGAAGCAATGTTGAAGCATTCGCCTTTATGTGAAGCCACTCCTCTCGTCGCTGCTAAATAACTTGCTGTTAGGGCATCATCTACGTAAACAAAATCTCGAGAAATCGCCTTATTTACGAGGGGAGGATACCCATTCTCTAGTCCAGCACTCACTAATTTGGGAACTAGTCGACCAGGATCTTCATATGGCCCATAGATCGAGTAGAAACGAAGATGCACAATCGGCTTATTAAGAACTTTCCCGTAATACTGTACTAAGTAGGATGTAGAAATTTTTGAGACAGAATAGTGACTATTAGGTTTCAGCAAGGCATTCTCGTCAGGACCTTCACAATTGAACCCGTACTCTGAAGATGATCCGGCGTGTACGAGAGCGCAGAAGCCTAAGGAGCTTGCGACTTCTATGACATTTACAAGGCCAATGACATTGGTCTCATAGATCATTTGTGGAGTATCTTGTTTCTCGTAGGCACCATATGCAGAGTAACAAAAGATGGTTTGAAATTTATGTTTGTTAAATAAGATCTCAACCTGATCACGTTGTCGTATATCACATGTTTCAACAGTACCTCTAAATTTTTTCAGGCGCCAAGGTACTACGTGTTGATGAGTTACACCGATGCAGTCCGTGCGCCATTGCGCTAGTTGATGGAGGAGATTTGCTCCAATAAATCCCCCAGCGCCAAAGACAACAATCGGACCTTTAAGGGTCTTGATTAATTCCTGGTCTGCGATCATAAGATTCCACTACACATTATTTTCAATGACTGAACTAAAGATTCACCCGCCAATCCATTTTCTTCTAGGTGCCAGCGTTGGCTTCCATAACGTCCCGAAGGATACCCTGAAGCAAAATGAGCTTTGAAAGCTCGGGGAAATATGCCCTTCTCAGACAGTATGGAAAGTACGTTTTCTCCCAGTCCACCAGCCTGTCTGTGTTCTTCGATGCTAACTAAATTTTTTCCCATTTTTAGACTGCGAAGAATACCATCGGGAATAGATCGCAGAGGAAATTCTGATGCAAGCCAAATCTCACATAAATTGCTGTCGATCTGCCCTCGTTTAATTTCTTCTAAAAGGCTTTCAACAACTGGACCGCATGCAATAACCACACAAGCATTACCTTCAGCCAACCGTCTCCATGGCGCAAAGGGTTCGTTCATCGACAAAGATTTTATGCCAAGGTTCAATCGTAAATACGCGGGACCACGGGTAGTCAGCATTTTTTGAACAGCGGGAAAAACATCTTGTGAAAAACCAGGTATAAATCCTGACATATTGGTCATAAGCCTTACAAAGGCGAGATCTTCTAAGAGATGGTGAGTACAACCCATAATTCCATAACCATAGCCACCCCCATTGCCAACAATTTTGACATCGAGATCATGAAAGCAGACATCATTGCGAATCTGTTCAAAGGCACGCAGGACGACGAAGGGAGCAATGCTATACACTATAGGAAGAAACCCTTCTCGTGCCAAACCTGCAGCTACGGAAACCATATTTTGCTCAGCGACACCTGCGTTAATGAATCGAGATCCTAGAACGTTTCGGACCTGTTCAAGAGCCCTGTATCCCAAGTCACCAGTCAGAAATACTACGCGCGGATCGTTTTCTCCCAAGGCACAAATTGCTGATGCGAATTCTGAACGCATTGATTAGTACTCCAACCTTTTCATCATGGACTGGAACTGATCATCCGTAAGTGGCAAATAATGGCAATCAACTGTATTCTCGGTCTCAGGTATACCTCTGCCTTTCACTGTATCGCAAATAATCACACTGGGTTTGAATTTTTGCTCACTTTTGCATTGGGAATCAATGCTAGTTCGTGCTTTGTCTAGTGACGAATAACTATGGCCATCAGCCTTTTCAACATGCCAATTAAATGCATGAAATTTATCTGCCAATGGCTCTAATTCCATCACGTCTTCTGTTTTCCCAAAGCCCTGCAAACGATTACGATCGACTAGCAAAACAAGATTTCGTAATTTATGATGAGCTGCGAAGAGTATGGCTTCCCAGGTCGATCCCTCATTCAGTTCACCATCCGATGCAATGCAGAATACTCGGTGTGCTTGTGGACTTTGGCTTAGGTTTTGAGCCAGTGCCAACCCTGATGCTAGCGATAAACCATGACCAAGACTACCAGTTGCAAAAGGTATACCTGGAATCTTACCTGGGCTTGGATGAGCAGCGAGTAGCGTCCCTTCTTTGTAAAAGGAGCCTAAGTCATCTTGGCTTAGCTCACCCGTCTCGACCATAACTGCATATAATGCGGCTGCTGCATGGCCCTTAGAGAGAACAAATCGATCATGCTCAGTCATCCAATGAAGTTTTATAAAAATAAGCATTTCTAAACATGACAGTGAGGAGCCAACATGACCTGCTTGCGCAGCTTTATACATTTTTAGCATGTTGCTTTGTGCAGCTTTACTTTGTGTGAAAAATAAGTTCTCCTCACTCTGTGGCATGCGTGCTCCAATATATACGAAAAAAGGAAAAGACTGCCCGACTTACAAGCAATCTCATCGCTAATCTTTAATCCACTAAAAATTTCTCGAAAGTCGGCCTTTGAGGCTCAGTAAAATAATACAGTATCAAAGGACATTCAATCTGAACAAACCATTCTATAGCGCGATCACTTTTGAAGTGAGGAATTTAGATATTTAATAGAAATTTAAAATAGGGAACCATATTGTTGATATGAGTCATGGCAGATTCGACACTTTCAAATAACAAGTTCTATCCAACGAAGAGAAAAATTTTATGCAAAAACGACGAAAAAAAGTCCTACTAACTGGGTGTGCTGGATTTATTGGAAGCAATTTTGTAAAGAAAATCACATGCATGCCCTCTGTTAAAGATCAATATTCTTTCCATATCATTGATGCTTTAACTTATGCAGGAAAATTCAGCTCTATCGAAGATGAGATTCGAAGCAATCATCATCTAAGATTCACACACATGGATATTCGCGACAAAAAGGCATTATTGTCACTTTTTGAAACAGAGGATTTCGATGGCATTATTCATTTTGCAGCTGAATCGCATGTCGATCGTTCCATAAAAAATCCAGCATTGTTTCTTGAAACAAATATTCTAGGCACCCAGAATCTTCTAGAGATGGCGCTTCATTCTACAAAAAATGGAAATCCTGACTTTCGATATCTGCAAATTAGTACAGACGAAGTTTACGGAAGTTTAGATGAAACTGCAAATGCATTCACTGAACAATCAATACTTCAACCAAATAGCCCCTATAGCGCATCCAAAGCAAGTGCAGATTTGCTGGTTAGATCTTATGTTCATACATTTCATCTCAATGCTGTAATAACACGATGCTCTAACAATTATGGGCCTTACCAATTTCCCGAAAAATTCATTCCTGTCACCATTCTTAAAGCCCTGAAAGACGAGCCAATTCCTATCTATGGAAATGGCATGAATATTCGAGATTGGATTCATGTCGATGATCATAATCTCGGTGTTTGGAAAGTGTTTCTCGCTGGTAAAAGAGGCGAAGTATACAACCTCGGAGGAAACAACGAACTTCGCAATATCGATGTTGCAAAAGCAATATTAACGAAATTGAATAAGCCTTTCAGCCTACTCGAATTTGTCGAAGATCGTTTAGGACATGATTTCCGCTATGCCATTGACTATTCCAAATCAAGTCAAGAGCTTTCATGGAATCCACAAATTGAATTTTCAACTGGCTTAGATAGAACAATACAGTGGTACCAAGATCATTACTTTAATATCTACAACATGGGTAGCTCATTGGTCCAATCACCTGTGGATATTTCTAGAGTCTAGCCAGAATATCTTGGTATTTCTGCAGGATTTCATTATAGAGAGCCGATCAATATCAATTCTGAATATCTTGATCATCAAGCAGCTTTTTTTTGCGTTCATAAAAATGCAGACCTTCTTTTTCATGGCTCAATTTGAACTCGCATCTTGTAAAGCATCTTATACTGGCAGAGTTTTCTTTAGCGATGGTCGCAAGTAGATTGATGTTATTTTTTCTCAGAAAATGATCGACTGCGCTCTTAAGCAAGACAGTCGACAGTTTTTTATTTCTATATTCGGGATTGAGATTGATGGAAACCTCGGCATGGTTTTGATTCGGGCTAACATTAAAGCGGCAAATGCCAACTTTGCCTCCGGACTCTAGGTAGCCTATGAATAAGTGGTGCTGTGGATCCGAGAGAGCCTGTTGAAACCATCGGCTATGATCTTCCCATCCGACTTCATCTTTATTTAGTGACATTTGTCTGGTAATTGGATCGTTGCGCCAATGCCATATTTCTTCGGAATCAGCCTTATTAACTTTTTTCAAAATGATCCTAGAATCAAAATCTTTATTCATAAATTCCACCTATATAGACTACAATCGACCAAAAGCCTCGACCGGATAAATTTCCTGAGATTTTTGCTGTTCAAAGTCTTTCGTTGATATGGAATGCATTTCAGAAGCTTGTGGTGATTTTTTTGTCGCACACGATAGATTGCATAGATATGCAGATAAAATCAGAGTCAAATAGCGTGAGATCATAAATTTCTCTTATTGTATTTACATTATGAAATTTCATTTAAATATGTGGGATTTGCCATTAGCCAATCGAATGTTAGTTTAAGCCCCTCCGATAAAGTTATTTTGGCACTCCAACCCAAACTTTTTAAAATGCTACAATCCAACAATTTCCTTGGAGTACCATCAGGTTTTGTTGGGTCTAACGCAACTTTACCGGTATAGCCAGTGATTTCCGCTATTAGGGAACTCAATTGAGCAATACTGACTTCCTGACCTGAGCCAACATTGATATGAGACCATCCGGAATTTTTGACAATCGCGTCGATAGTTTCTGATCTAACATTTTCTGCTAAGTGAACAATGGCATCTGCACAGTCGAGTGAATACATGAACTCTCGGTAAGGCTTACCCGATCCCCAAACAGTAACTTCTGGTTGATTAAGCTCTTTTGCATTTATGAATTTCTTAAGCAGAGCAGGTAATACATGAGAGTCATTTGTTTTGAAATTATCGCGTGGCCCGTATAAATTCGTTGGCATGACAGAAAAGTAGTCTCTTCCATATTGGACTCTAAGAGAATTAATCAATTCAAGTCCCGCGATCTTTGCAATCGCATAAGGCCTGTTTGTGTACTCAAGAGGCCCTGATAGCAGACAGTCCTCTTTCATCGGTTGAGAAGCTTCCCGCGGATAAATACATGAACTCCCTAGGAAAATAAGACGATCAACATTTGTTGAATGAGCGGACCAAATAATATTATTTTGAATATTTAAGTTTTCATAAATAAACTCAGCTCGCTGTGTATTGTTCGCTAATATGCCTCCTACCTTTGCTGCGGCAAGAAAAACAACCTCGGGCCTCTCGATTTCAAAAAATTTGCGAACGGCTACTGCATCACTTAGATTTAATTTGCTACGTTCACGAAGCAAAAGATTTGAGTAACCTCTTTCCTCTAAGATTTGAACGATGGCACTCCCAACTAGTCCATTGTGGCCAGCAACGAATATTTTATGAGTTTTCTTAAGACAGCTCATGGTTTCTCCAACAGATTAGATTGCGAGATCATTGGAAACTTCCGATTCAACATGCCCTTCTTTTTGTAACCATGTAAGGAAGCTATTTCCTTCAAAAACCAAGGATTCGGATGAGCATTTATATTCATTCAACTGGCTATCCTGTTGACGAGCTCGATATAAGTCTGCTTGAACCATCTCTTTACAGAGATTGCGAACTGAAGTTGTTGGCTTCCAACCAAGTTTTCTAGCAGCTTTGTCGGAGTTACCGATAAGCAGATCAACTTCTGTTGGTCGTTGGTAATTTGGATCAATGCGCAACAAAGTACGTCCGCTTTTTTTGCATACTCCGACTTCCTTTGAACCTATACCTTTGAAATCTAGATCAATACCTACCTCGGAAAATGCTAGCTTGGCGAACTCACGCACCGAAGTCATCTGATTGGTCGCTAAAACATAATCATCAGGATGGGCCTGTTGTAGCATTCTCCACATGCCCTCAACATATTCTCTCGCATGACCCCAGTCACGTTGCGCATCCAAATTACCGAGAAAGAGACAATCTTCAATGCCTAAACTAATTCTAGCTGCGGCGCGTGTGATTTTTCGTGTCACAAATGTTTCGCCTCGCAAAGGGCTTTCGTGATTGAAAAGAATTCCATTCGAAGCATGGATAGAGTACGCCTCGCGATAATTTACAGTAATCCAATAAGCATATAGTTTTGCAACTCCATAAGGACTACGCGGATAAAATGGTGTTTTTTCAGTTTGAGGGATTTCCTGAACTTTTCCAAAAAGTTCGCTAGTCGAAGCCTGATAAAATTTTGTTTTTTGGGTTAAGCCAAGTATGCGAATAGCTTCTAATAAACGTAGTGTTCCAACACCATCAGTATTAACAGTGTACTCTGGCATCTCAAAGCTCACCTGAACATGACTTTGTGCTGCCAGATTGTAGATTTCATCAGGTTGTATGTTCTGAACTAATCGTAAGACGTTAAGACTATCCGTTAAATCTCCGTACCAAAGATGGAAGCGTGCGCCCTCATTGTGAGGATCTTCGTAGATATGATCTATGCGTTGCGTATTAAAAGAACTTGCTCTTCTTTTTATTCCATGAACTTCGTACCCTTTTTTTAGAAGAAGATCAGCAAGGTATGCTCCATCCTGCCCAGTAACTCCAGTGATCAAAGCTCGTTTTCTTTCCATGCGTTATCCTCATTTTGAAACTTAGTGAGATAGAAAAACAGAAAACTCAAATTGGTTTCAAATAATCAATATATTACATTCCCTTTAGAGTCATTTCTGAGATTTTCAGCATTGAAACTCATTTGAGTCTTACCCTTTAAGACTAATAAAGTTCCAATCATATAGTTTGGTGAACTTGGTTCTTTATCGTGTATAACCGTTGCAGCAATGATGATTTCTCTTAGTGGATTCAATTTATTAGGGGATAGAAGAGACGCGCCAGAAAATGGAAGATTGTGATTAATATTTAGAAAACTCAGGATCGTAGGACTTATATCTATGCTCTGTGTGTTTTCAGAAATCATGCCAGCATGTTCGCCATTTGGAAAACGAAACATCAGGGGAACTTTTGTAATAGTCCAACTTTTGCCATGATCTGAATTGATCACTAAAATTGTTTTGTCAAGTCTTCCAGAACTCACGAGAGTTGAATAAACTTTTTCAATATATCGATCAAAATTTCGAAAATCTTGTAGGTGTTTTGTGGAATTATAGTTTACACCATGAAGACCCATGAAGTGGTAGTGTGCAAACGTTAATTGCTTACGGTTTTCTAAAAGTGATAGGAGACTATTAAGTTTAGCTTCATCATTATGCCACTGACGAAGAGGGTTAAATAGCTCATCTTGAAAATCAAGACTTTCAGTATTATAGACTGCTTTCGTATATCTTTGCACATAAGGCAAAAGCACTTTGCGCAGAAGATTATGAATTGCAACTAATTTATCGTAACCGTGATATAAGAAGCGACTTCTGAAGTAAGAAATCAGCGAATTTGGAATTGATTTTCCATTGATATAACTAAAGGCATGGGCAATACCAAGATCATTGGGATTACCCCACTGAGAGGATATATGAGAATGAGTTTCATAGCCTAACGACTTGAGTAGAGATGGCAAATTGAACTCTACCCATTGATCTCTAAGGCGTGCGGGTGGATAGAGAACCTTATTTTGAGTTGTAGGAACACCTGTATAAAGTGCTGCAGTTGCACCATGCGTACAACACGCATTTGGATATGACGAAACAGCTTGCAAGAATTCTCCAGCTTTAGAACTGAGGAATGGAAATAGCTGTGCTGTTTCTGGCTTACTGAAGTCAAGATACTCTTGTTCGAGAGAATCAAAGGTTAGAATGATCACATCGATCGCTTTGCTTGAGCTAAATCGATTCGAAAGCTGATTGTCTACTGTCTGTATCTTTGTTTGTAGCCAGACTATTCCCATTAAACTAAGCGCAGGGAGTATGTATAGGTATCTTTTTTTTATATTAAAAGGATCTTTTGACAAACGAGAGACCAAATAGAAAAATGTAAAACCTAGTATGCCAACGAGAAAGGCTTGTTTGCGCCAAGCAAACGGCAGCTTAAGAAATGTAAAATCCATGGATGTTTTTAAAAAATAATCGACCTGAACCCAGGCGAACAGAATTAAAACAGGGGCCAAAATTGCGCTCAAAAGTATAGACCAAAGCCGACCTTTTGAATTCAATAGGTCACACATGATCTTCAATACAGAAAGAGCACTAAAGACTAGGAGGTTTGCAATGATAATTGCAAGCAAAATATCCTTAGGTCGAGTGTTCCATCCGACTTCAGGATGGTATGAGGTAAATACGATAGAATACGAAATACTAAGAAAAAGAAAGCTTAGAAGTTTGATGTTCATTGCTTAAATGTCTTTCCATTCGAAAAAGAATGCGTTGAGTACCAATGATGGGTTCACGATCTAATATGCGATAGTAGAGTGAAAAGCTCTGGAGGAAGGCTTCTTCATTATAGGGATGATTTTCATTCTTATTCTTGCGCAACTGAATAACTTTAGGGTCAGACTCTCCGACAAACTCAATGATCAAATGTGGAGAAATCTGAGAGAGGGTCTGGGCTATCAAGCGAAATGGTATGTTTTCCGTCAGAACTAAGTGATGAATAAAAGCCAATACGACGCTCAAATCGCATTTGGCACGCTCCAAGAAAGATCTTCGTTCTGCGCTAGCCCAACCTGTCCCACTAGATGGATTGCAAAAATTCAAGGTAATTGGAATTATGTTCTTTAAATCCTCTGCTTTATTAATTTGATAGTTTTGATTGACTGCAAAGCTATCGTAATCAGCGGAAATAATTTGGTCTAAAAATGGCGCTAAGATTCTGCTGAAATGTCCGTTATTTCCTGCGAGATCTACTGCAGTTTTTGGAGAAGGCGTAATTTTTCTAAAAAGTGACAGTAGATGATCTTCTTTTGCTTTCGTCGCTTCTGGATTTGTGCTGGCATCATTGACATAGTAGTCAGACCATACTGTTTTCTGCGGAGATAGCTGCAAACCGTTGATCATCTCTCGGGTTGTATGCAACATTGCTATCAATTTCACTTTGTCTAATTTTGCACTATTGTATGCATTTTCTTTCTCATGTTTGCTCTCCAACCATGAGTGCAAGAAGATGTTAAAGAAAGCACAGGGATTTAGCATTGCTCGTTTCGGCAGCAGTTTTTTTGTAAGTTCAATGGGAACTCCATCCGGATAGATACGAAGTAGAGCATTCATATTTGGTGAGATATAGCTCATAAGAAGTAGGGGGGCTGTAAAATGCATGATAAATTGTCGGTATGCAATCCATGGCTTTCCTGGAACATAGCGTATTAGTGAAGTGGAATCGATAAGGGTGCATTTCCCGTCAAGGTATTGGATATTAAAAGCAGAAGCATCTTTGAGTATAAAATCATGTGTCAATGCCTCCAGACATATGTCCAAAGTTGCCAATGCGGAATCTTTATATTGCTGGAAACACCATTCATACGGATAAGAAAAAAATGAGATTTGCTTAGGTTTGATTATTTTATACAGGTCTTCAAAGTTATTGATCTCATGTAGGTCTGTCTCTACATGTGGAATCATCAAGCCTTGTTCCTGAAGACTGCGAAAAACACCAGAAATTTCTAGAGCATCATAGTTTTTTTGGTATTTTTTCGATATAGCTCGAAAAAATGTGTTCTTGTGAGAAAAAACCAAGTTTTCAGCATCACGAAATGAACCTGGATCTGCAGTAATCATTATTTTTGCTTTCGAAATAGATTGCGCACAAAATTAGTGACTTTTTTGAACCATAGGTAGGATGATGCGAAAAGTGCAAAAACAATTTGAAGGAGTATGCTGCCCGTACCTGGATCAATGTAGGCCCAAGCCGTGGATGATACCAAAGATAGCAAAATACCAATAAACATTATGAATCTCATGAATACCTCATCTATTTGATGATTATGCAATGTGCTAGCGTGAGCCATGCACCAAACAAAAAACAGTGCGTAAAATAATCCGAATATCGAGCATCAGACTACAGTTGCACACGTAAAATAAATCGTAAGCGAGTTTCTCAGTCATCTCATCAACAACACCTTGCGTGTACCCTTGGGTGATTTGTGCATGTCCTGTGAGTCCTGGACGCAGTAGGTGTCGGAGATCGTAGAGGGGAACCTGCCTCATCTTTTGTGCAAAATCTTTTGCTTCAGGTCGCGGCCCAACAAGCGACATTGTGCCACGCAGTACGTTCCATAGTTGTGGTAGTTCGTCGATATGGAGGGGACGCATAAATTTGCCAATTTTTGTAACTCGGGGGTCTTTTAGAGCTGTAGAAACTATACTTTTTTCATCAGGATTGAACACCATCGTTCTAAACTTCAGAATACGAAAGGGTTGGCAGAATCGCCCCATCCGAGTTTGCACATAGAAAACAGGACCGGGACTGGTGAGTTTGATTACCAAACTAATCAAGAGAAAAAATGGAAATAAGAGAACTAGAGAAACTGCTGAAATTACAATATCGAGAATGCGTTTCGCCATACTGAGAAAAATCGGACGTGTATCAATACCTTTATGGAGTATCCAGTTTTCGGAAATATGATGGATGGGTATTTTTTCAAAAAATTGAATGTAAAATGTAATTTCATCGATGACACGACAACCCTGTTGCAGAGCCTGGAGTGCAAACGCTATCATCTCTGGACTTTCAAGGGCGCTTTTCGTCATAACCAAATTTGGTACTTTTGCAGTCTGCAGCGTTTGTACATCGATAGGTTTATTTTTAGGAAAAAGCTCACTCGTCCAATCCGCGTAAGAATAGTAGCGATTCTCGCGACGATTTTTAAAGCAGTGCTTCTTAATTTGCTCACAACATTCGGAGTTACCGACTATGGTGAATCGATAGGGATTACGTCGAAGAAAGCGACTTAAAACAAACTTGAATATGGAGAGCCCCAAATAGGATGCCGCACAGCCATAAACAAAAGATAGCCTTCCAAAAAATTCGTAATACGCAAAATATACAACAGATAAACTCATAAATAATGAGATGACGGTTGCTCCAGCTCCGATAGCAAAAATATTAAATTTGGTGAAACGTCGAGGGCGTTCGTAGTAGCCCATCCCAAGTGCAAGAACGACAAAGACAAAAGCAAAAATAAGCGCAGGTGCTAGATTTTGGTATTTCCAAGTTCCCCAAGCTTCGTGCGGACTTGACCATACACCGATTGTATAGAGAGAAAAAAGTAGGAACAGATCGACAGTCGCCCAGAGAGAACGATAGGGAGTTAAAAGTATGTCGGTAAGGTTTACAGAAAATGAACTCGCCAGATGTGTGAAAACAGGACTGTCTTTGGCTGCATCGGTTTGAGAGACGGAAAGACTACTCATTCTGAAGAAAAACCTCGCCATGATTTGACATCACTGGAGTATTATTCTAGCAGGAAAGAAGGAATATCGAAGTATTTTTAAGTGGTTTGTGATCCGCGCTTATGATGATGCATTACATTCTCCATACACTCATACCTAATTTTTCAGCGGCATGTCGGTCATACAGGCCTTTGAGATCCATGAGTATTCGGCTCTCTGGCTCAAGCTTTTGCAAAATTTTATCGAGAGTGATCTCATTTTTAATGGACTCATGTTTGACCGCGACAACAATTGCATTGCAAAGCGGCAGCTCATTCCATGGACTTAATGTGTGTCCATACATTTCTCGAAATTCCTTAGCATCCGCCACTGGATCAAAGCAGAAGACCTGAACTCCAAACTCCTCAAGATAAGTCACTAAATCCATCACTTTGGAGTTGCGTAGGTCGGGAACATTTTCCTTAAATGTCATTCCGCAAACTGCAACTCTTAGTGGATTTTTTGATGATTTTTTTTGGTTGAGCAACATCTTGATAAGTTTTTGCGCAACAAATGTACTCATATTGTCGTTAATTTTACGACTCGCTAAAATAACTTGAGGTGTTACACCAAGACCCTCAGCCATGTACGTCAGGTAGTAGGGGTCTACTCCTATGCAGTGCCCCCCAACTAGCCCTGGGGTGTAGTCGTTCCAGTTCCATTTGGTACGTGCTGCTTTTAAAACATCCTGTGTATCAAGACCGATTTTTTCGAAAATCACCGCAAGCTCATTCATCAGCGCAATATTGACATCACGCTGTGTATTTTCGATGATCTTTGCTGCCTCTGCAGTTGCAAGTGAGGGTGCTCGGTGTATACCTCCTGTGACTACAGAGCCATAAACTTCTGCTACGATCTCAAGTGTCTCCTGAGAAGATCCAGAGACAATCTTAGTAATCTTATCGATAGTATTCTTGCGATCACCCGGGTTTACCCGCTCCGGCGAATACCCTAACTCAAAGTCCTGTTGGAAGCTTAGTCCGCTATACTGTTCTAGGACTTTACGACATTCATTTTCTGTGCAGCCTGGATAAACCGTTGACTCATACACAACGATGCTGCCTTTTTGCAGATGCTGGCCAACCGTTTTTGAAGCTGCAAGCAAGGGACCAAGGTCAGGTTTATTGAAATCATCGACGGGAGTCGGAACTGTGATGATGATAAAGCGCGAGTTCTCTATAACTTTTGCATCGGTAGAAAAACTAAGGTTTTTTTGACGTAGCTTTTCAGCATCCGGTACTTCGTCTGTGCGATCGTAGCCAGAGTTCAACTCCTGCACACGACCTTCATCTATATCGAGACCTATAACTCGGTAGCGCGTGGCAAGCAGGCACGCCAAGGGCAGGCCCACATAACCAACTCCGACAATAACAATCGGTGTCTTCTCATTAATATGGGCCATTTTGTATCCTTAGACTTGTTTTCATGCACAGTTCTTTCCATTATGAATAGAGCGTCTCCGCTCGTGATGAGCTGTCGCTGACTTTAGCAAAAAATGATCCGAAAAGGCATTCGATATGACTAGTGCAAAGAAAAAAGACGCCCTCAAAGTTCTAAAAATCCTCGAAGATGCGGGCTATGAAGCTCGCCTTGTCGGGGGCTGTGTGCGTGACACCTTATTGGGCCTCGAACCTAAAGACTACGATATAGCGACATCAGCGCGGCCGGAGGAGTTGCTAGCTCTGTTCAAAGCTACAGATGTAAAGACGCTCCTCTATGGACAGGAGCATGGGACGATCACTCCGCTGATGCCATCGGGGCCAGTCGAAGTGACCAGTTTGCGAGAGGATGTGGAAACGCATGGTCGGCATGCACAGGTAGCATTTCATACGGACTTTAGGACGGATGCTTGTCGCCGCGACTTTACGATCAATGCTATGTCACAAAATCGTAGTGGCAAAGTCTACGACTACTTTGAAGGTCAAAAGCATTTGCAAGAAAAGCGGCTCGTCTTTGTTGGTGATGCAACCACACGCATCCAAGAGGACTACCTACGCATATTGCGTTTTTTTCGTTTCCAGGCTCGTTTTGGATTGAAGTCGAATGCAGCAACAGCAAAGGCGATTGCAAGCAACCTAATAGGGTTGAGCATCATCAGTCATGAACGTGTGACGCACGAGATTTTTGAGATCTTGCGTTGTGAGACGATAATGAGCACACTGCACCTGATGACAAAGACCGGTGTCTTTCAATTTATATTCCCACCTTTCGATATGCTAAGTACTTTGGCACGCACAACATGTTTGATGCGCCTAGATCGATTATCCAAAGTTCCTGAAGAGTATAGACCGCAGGCCCGTATTGCACTCGTGCTGATGGTGATGAACATCAGCGCAAAAAAAGAACCTGCTAAGTTGCTTGAACTCTGCGCACAAACTCTTATTTATTTTAAAATTCGTCTGAGCAAAAAAGACCAGCGACTCATATTGGCACTGGTTGAAGCGTGCTCTCATCTTATGCTAGTGAAGAGTCGTTGTGCAGATGCCTTGCTGTTTGTAGATGCATGTGAGCAAAAAACCGAAGGTCTCTTTTTGAAGGCAGTCGTCCCCTTTCTCAAGGTGTACTACGCCAATTCGCCACTGCGTTTGCATCGATTGAAAAAAATCATTGAATTCGAAGCACAGTTTGGTGGACGTCGCGTGTCGATGCCATTAGATGGTAAGCAACTGATGCAAAGGCTTGAGATTTCCTCTGGAGCCTTAGTAGGAGAAGCTTTAAAGGCCCTACGCTACTCTTATCTAGAAGGGGAGTGGGAGACAGCCGAAGATGGGATAGCTTGGCTAATGAACAAGAGGTGAAAGGACGTGACAAGCTAGTAAGCATACCATAGCTACTTTGCCAATCTCTCTAAACGCGTTCCAATCTTAGACAGCATTTTTTGTATTTTTTCCCAGAATCACAGATACAGGGATCATTTCTACCGATTTTTTCTCTTACGTTGTCCAGGAGAGGGGAAAATTCATTCCGCATAGGATTGAAAAATGTTTGATCCACGCCTCTTGCAAATTCTAGCTTTTGCTTCTGTTGCGATGTCAGTTGTCCTCCTAGCCTTTCTATTGCGTCTGCAAATTCAAAGATATTCATGTTTTTAAAAGCAGAATTGGCAAGTTGCATGTTATCGAAAGCCTGGGACAGAAATGGAATAGCTCGAGGATCACCAATTTCAGCAAGAAAGAATGGAGCCAACCCATCACCGATGCGAAGCATCTCGATAAAAACATCAAATACCCTTGGATCATTAGACCGACACTCACCAATTGCATGACCGATTATAACTTTATGTTCATTTGATTTTGCAGCATCAAACATTGTAAGAGCTGGATTAATGTCTAGCGCAAGGAGTTTGCAGACACAGGCGTGAATTTCTTCGGAGACATTTGAAAGCGGGGGAGCATCAAACAGTATGTTCAGCATGGGTTCAATCGCACAAACTTGACCTTTAGCTGCGAGAAATCTTGCAGCTAAAATATTAATGAATCCCCCTCCAGGTGAGTCACTATTCATGAAATCTCTATCGCTCATAATATCGATCAGCGCTGGTATAGCGAGACTTCCAATACGATCTACAGTTTCTTGAAGATGTTTATTAATCTTATGCTCTCTGGTCATCACGCCAATGAGTATATTTCTAATTGCAACATCCATGCTTTAACCCTTTCATTTATTCAGATCTGACAAACATTCTAAATACTTCTTAATTGTGATTTCCATACCCCAATACAATGCATCACAGATGAGAGCGTGACCTATTGACACCTCTGACAAAAATGGAATCTCCTGCACAAGGTGAGCAAGGTTCTGCGTATTCAAATCATGTCCTGCGTTAACACCAAGACCAAGCTCTTGGGCTTTGAGTGCAGCGATTTTGTAGCTTTGTGTGGTTGCTGCCTGACGTGCGGTGCCAAAATGAGATGCGTACGCTTCGGTATATAATTCGATGCGATCGACCCCAAGTTTTTTCATCAGGTGAAACTCACTGTCTTGGATGGAATGCGGATCTATAAAGAGTGAAACCCGTGTACCCATGCTCTTCAAACGATCAATCAACGGTGCCAATAGCATTTCATTATTTTTGACCTGCCAACCTGCGTTTGATGTCAGTACATGTGGAGGGTCTGGAACCAGAGTTGTTTGTGCTGGTCGGATGTCTTGCACAAGCTTTAGAAAATGTTCGGACGGATACCCCTCAATATTAAATTCCGTTGTGAGTGCAGGCACAATGTCATAGAGATCCTGAAAGCGGATATGTCGCTCATCTGGACGAGGATGCATCGTGATGCCTTGGGCACCAAAACGTTCGATGTCGAGAGTCATCTTTTTCAAATCAGGAAGATTAGCCCCGCGAGAATTGCGGAGTGTTGCGAGTTTGTTAACATTAACGCTAAGACGTGTCATCGATAGGGTCTCCTTCTAGAGTCCACGGTAAAGAGCAAGAGAAGCCTCGTTCCATGCTTGGTAGCTGATGCTTCCATCCTGGTTTTGTCCGCTTAAAAAACGTTCATTGGATGTCAAAGTTGACTGAGGATATATACGGGCTTCGTCTGCTGCGTTCAAGAATACTGCAAACGAAAAGCGTTCCATCGTTCCTGCAGCTTTTCTAACCATATGTCGAGTCGCCTTCATGCGATCATTCGAAGCAAGCTGTCCGAATTCACCAGCCTGAAAGAGGAGAACCGAAGAGTCTGTGTTCGGAACCTTTGAGAATTCACTTGCACCAGTTGGGATAACGTAGAGCCCTGCATCTTCAGGCTCTGGAATAAACTTCCCGTTTTGTACATATACAGAAGGCATGAGCGCAGTGAAAACTCCGTGATCAAAATGCGCTCCACACCACAGCGGGTTGCTTGCAGTATTCTGATCTGCTTTCATTCTGTAGTGCAGCATACGTCCCCATGCGCTGAATTTTTCAAGATCCAAGCCCATCATTGAGTTCAAGCCCAGCACATTCAAAACTTTGCGACTGGTGTCGAACATGGTCTGCAATAGCTGCATGTAGGGCGCTCTGAGGTTGACTTCCTTAGGCCACTTGTTTTCGGGTGCCTCGGGAACCGTCGCATAGTATGAGGCTTTGAGATTGTCGGACTGCCACACCCCATTCGCATCTTGGAATTGTTCGGCACCGATCTCGTAGCCCATAGAATCTCCGCTATCTCGGAGAGGGGCATAACGAGTCTTCACGAGCTCCGGTAGACCTGAAAAAGCGATGGCTGCTGAAATAAATGCGCGAGTCTGTTCTTCATAACGAGGCACACCTCTGAGCCCAACAATTCCTTGCGTCAGGAGTGCTTTATAAACGCGAGCAACAGCCTCTTGTGAAGGGGGTGTAGATCCAAATAGATCCGCATAATTCGCAATATGAAGGTCAACGATGGGTTGAGACATAGGGGAAACCTTTCTATTGAGGAAGGCCTCTCTGCCTTCGAATCGATCATGTGTTCAGTGGGATGAGCAATATCACAAGGTG
Organism: uncultured Pseudobdellovibrionaceae bacterium; assembly: GCA_964635325.1. Lineage (GTDB taxonomy): Bacteria > Bdellovibrionota_B > Oligoflexia > Oligoflexales > Bog-1112 > BOG-1112. The sequence goes on along the minus strand of CAZWOL010000014.1, from coordinate 1,402 downwards.
CAAAAGCTTGTCGAATTGTTTGCAAATACCTGCCTGCTAAGCAGCTAAAATGATTCGATTCAACGGCGTTGTGTATTTTTTGATCAAAATGTATAATGGCGCCAAATCGACAGCAATCGACATCCCTAACCAACATAAAGAAGAGTCTCGTATGAACAAATTTACAAGCACGATCCTCTGCGTCTTTATAAGCTTCTCGAATGCCTTTGCTGCTCAGGATCCGCAAGAATTGAGAGATGAGGACAAAAATGAGATTGTGAACAGCATACTCTTCTTCAGTTCTGTACTTCACGCATGGAGATACGAAACTTCACGACAGGACAGCGGTTCTCGGAGTTTAGCTACCTTCTCACAACTAGCTTTTCGTCAACCTACAGATACGTCAAACTTCATAGGTGGTGCCAATCAAGAACGGATTGGCCTATGGAACAGTCTCTCTAGCGTTCGGAAATCTATTGCCCATGTTGTCGGATCTAGGGGAGAGCAAAGACCGGGTCGTCATTTGAGAAATCGAGCACCAGATGCACGGCCCCTCCCAAGCGAAAGCAGCAAGAAGTGGGTGTATGTTGCTCAACAGATAAACCGAGCAACATGGCAAATACAGACAAATATGTGGTTAGAATTTTCCGCTCTTGTGCGTACTCATGGACGTGCTGCCTTTAATGCAGCGATGCATAGAGCAGATGTTTCTTTTCGTGATATACCAACACGTGACATCCAAAATATGATGGTTCGCTTACTCCGTATTGAGCCGAGGTATTTCGATGCACTCATCCCTGAACTAAGACGCTACTACGTAATGGAAGTTTTTCACATCTATCGCCTATATCAACAAGCACGTCTTCGCATATCTGTCCATCGTTTGCCCCATGATGCAGCAATGAACAGTGCTATATATGACTTAAGTCGTTACATGGTCGGCCCAGGCAACTTTGAAGAGGGCCCAAGGTCTTTAGCTTATATGGAAGATTCTCGTGTTGTAATGCAAACAACACAAGCACTCGTCCCGTCTCTCCCAATGGGCATTCTTGATATCATAGTCTCTTATGTTAGAGAAGATGTTGAACTTCAAAATAGATTTGCCCGATCGATGCGACCACTGTCACAAAACGAAAGACTCCCTGAGCTTTACTCATGGCATAATCCCTATTTTGAACAAGCGACAGAACGTGATCCAAGATCTACCCCATGCCAACGCATTAGAACGGGTTTGGGTATATCCGGTCTTGCTGCAATATTAGTAGGCTACCTAATCTGGAGCACAAACTGGGTAGTGAATGCCCAAAAATAGATCAATTGATCTGCCTGGTAGCTAAATTAATTAAGCAGAGACCAATAGAACCAATCTCACTCCAAGATCCTCTCCTCTTTTTGTTATAGACGCTCTATAATTACAGGTATG